>CALQBT020000008.1 GCA_943328885.2 Bordetella parapertussis
CATCGCGGGCTGGCCGTTCAGGATGCGTTGGAACAGCGCCTCGCGCAGCGACTGCACACCGCGGTAGGCGGCCCAGGACAAGGCGTACTGCGCGATGAATCCCGCCACGCCGCGCAGCGCGAAGATGCCCACGATCGCCACGGGCACCATCCACAGCGCCAGCTTGCCAGCATGGAAGCCCTGGTCGAGCAAGGGCTTCATCAGTTCGGGGATCAGCGGCTCGGTGGCCGCGCCGATCAGCGAGCTGATGAAGGCCACGACGATGCCGATCCGGCCGTGGCGAAAGTACGGGGTGATGCGGGCAAAGCGCTGCAGCAGGGTGGGCATGGGCTGGGGCGAACTTGGCAGGCAGGCGGCGCGCAGGTGCCGGGGTGCCTGCTGCAGGGCGATGGGCTGGGTGTCGGATTATCCGGCCCACCTGCGCCGCGCCCTGGCCCGCTGTGGTGGCGCACCGACAGGCTGGCCTGGCTTGCCACAAGAGCTGTATAAAAGTACAGTATTGCTGTGAACCTGTCTCTGCCTTTGTTTGACCCGCCGAACGACGCACTGGCGTCGACCTGCGGCGTGCACGCGACACTGTGCCGGGCCGATCATGCCGGGGTCGATCAGCCAGACTGCGCTGAAACGCTGCCCTGTGCCGGTGTTCGCAAGACCGAAAGCGCGGTCGATCGCGCCACCCAGCTCACCGCGCTACACCCAGGTTTGTGGCGTGCCAGCCAGATTGGCGGTGCGCCCGGGCGTGTCACGGCCAGCGGCTTCGACACGCTGGACGCCGAACTGCCCGGTGGCGGCTGGCCTCACGGCGTGTTGACCGAGTTGCTGCTGGCCCGGCCCGGTGTGGGCGAACTGCGCTTGCTGGCCCCGGCGCTGGCTGCGGTGGCGCCGCTGTGCGGGGCCGCCGGTGCGCCGCCGGCTGCTCTGGCGTCGGGTCGCCACGCGCTGTCCGACCCAGGCCGCTGCGTGATGCTGTTCGACCCGCCTGCTTCGCTCAGCGCCTGGGCGCTGCTGCAATGCGGGCTCGACAGCCGGCATTGGCTGGTGGTGCAGGCGCGTGCGGGCCAGGGGCCTGCACCATGGCCTGTGCCACTGAGCGCCCCAAGGCCGGCCGACGCCGGCCGCCCCCCGTGGGGATCAAGCAAAGTGGCAAAGCCACATTTGCTTGAGAGAGGTCTTGCGGCGTCCGGGTCGCAGCATGGTGCCCCGCGTAGCGCCAACCGCCTGGCGCCCCTGCTGCCCAGTGCCGATCTGCTGTGGGCGCTGGAGCAGTCGCTCAAGAGCGGTCATGTCGGCGTGATCTTGGCCTGGTTGCCGCTCAAGCTGGGTGCCGATGCCTTGCGCCGTCTGCAGATCGCCGCCCAAGCGCAGGACGGGCCGGTGTTCGTCTTTCGCGACGCCCAGGCCCGCAGCCAACCCAGCCCGGCGCCGCTGCGCCTGTTGCTGCAGCCCGCGGGGGTGGATGGCTTGTCGCTGCGCTTGCTCAAGCGTCGAGGGCCGTCGCTGGATCGGTCGCTGCGACTGACGCTGCCCTCGGCGCTGACACCACGCCAGCAGGCTCAGGCCCAGGCGCGCGACCTGACCCGTCCGTCGGCACAGACCACGCAAGGCGTCGACCTTGCGCTGACGCTGGCTGGGTCGCTTGTCCAGCGGCAGGACTGAGTACCGAGCTGCCGCACAGGCTCTGTTTCCAAGCGCGCGCCCACCGACCATGTTGTGGATTGCCCTGCACCTGCCGGCGCTCTCGCTCGAGTCCTGGGCTGCCACGTGCGGACCCGACCAGGCCGGCCTGCCGCTGGCGCTGCTGCAGGCGCAGCAGGTCTTGCACGCCGATGCGCTGGCGCTGGCGCGCGGCGTGCGTCCTGGCATGAAGCGCGCGACCGCGCTGGCGCTGGCGCCCGACCTGCAGCTGGCCGCCGCCGATGTCCGGCGCGATGCCCAGGCTTTGCGCGCGGTGGCCCATCTGGCGCTGGCTTTCAGCCCCTCGGTGGCTTGGGCGACGCCGGCCGGGCTGCGCGGCGTCAACGCCAACCCGGCTCCCAGCCCGGCGCTGGTGGGTGTTCGGCTCGAGGTGCAGTCTTGTTTGCGCTACTTTGGGGGTCTGCCGTCGCTGCTCGAGCGGCTGCGCACGGCGCTGGCGCCGCTGGGCCACCAGGTGCGGATCGCCAGCGCGCCCACGGCACTGGGCGCGGCCTTGCTGGCAGCTTGGCGAGACGACCTCGCACTCGGCCCGCCGGGTCCTGATCCTATGCAGGGCTTGCAGCGCCTGCTCGACGCCGTGCCGCTGATCTTGCTCGACCCCGGTTTGCAGCCGCTACTGCAAGCCATGGGATTGCACTGCCTGGCCGATCTGCACACGCTGCCGCGCGCCGGCCTGGCCAGGCGTTTCGGCCCCGGGTTGCTGGCCGAGATCGACCGCGCCAGAGGCCTGGCGCCCGAGGCCCAGGCCTGGCTGACCCTGCCGCAGCGTTTTGCCGACCGGATCGAGCTGCTGTGCCGTGCCGATACCAGCGCACAGGTGCTGGCTGGCGCGCAGTTGCTGCTGGTCCGGCTGCTGGCTTGGGCTGCTGCGCGGCAGGCCCGCATCGCGCGCTTCACGCTGGTGCTGCACCACGAGACCAGGCGCCGCCGTGGCCCTTGCGGCGAAGACCGCCCTGGGCAAACCACGCTGGAGATCGCACCGGCTGAGCCTGCAGCTGATGCCGGGCACTTGCTCAGCCTGCTGACCGAGCGTCTGGGCCGATGGCCGCTGGCTGCACCCGCGCTTGAGCTCAGTGTGCGCTGTGATCACTTGAGCGCCGGCGAGCCACCCAGCCGCGAGCTGTTTGCCAGCCACGCCAGCGAGCGCGAAGGACTGGCCCGACTGATCGAGCGGCTGCAGGCCAGGTTGGGTTGCGCGCAGGTACAAAGCCTGGCCGCCGTGCCAGACCATCGCCCCGAATTCGGCACCCGCTGGCAAAGCGCCGATCCGGCGCGCTTGGGGCTGCAGACAGGCCACGCGGGCGGGGCCTCGTACAGCGCAGACCGTGAGCTAGCGACGGCCTGCGGCAAGACCTTGGCGGCCCAACCGCTGTGGTTGCTGCCGGCTCCGCAAGCCCTGGTCGAGCGTGGCCAGGGCCCGTTGCTCGACGGCCGGGCGCTGCAACTGCTGGCCGGCCCTGACCGCTTGGAAAGCGGCTGGTGGGACACCCAAGGCCCGGCGGTGCGCGACTATTTCATCGCCCGCACGACCCGCGGCGAGTTGGTGTGGATTTACCGCGACCGACTGCCGGACCCGAACGCAGGCCTGAGCGGGTCGGGCTGGTATCTGCAAGGTTTGTTTGCCTGACTGCTGCGCTCATGTAACCTCGGCTCGCCACTTCCGTGCCTTCAATCCGCTGACCATGCCCAAGCCCGCCAAAACACCGACCAAGACCTCGGAACCTGTCGCCGAACTTCTCGACGGCATCCGCAGCCGTGACCCGGACCGCTATCTGCTCGTCGAACGCCTGAGAAGACTGGTGCTGGCGCTGGCGCCGCGGGTCACCGAGGAGCTGCGGTATGGCGGGCTGCTGTTTTCGGCCGGATCGCCGTTTTGTGCGATCTTCTCCTACGACAAGCATGTGGCGCTTGAATTCAGCCAAGGTGCAACGCTGCCGGACAAGCACAAGGTGCTGGAGGGCGATGGCAAGAAGCGTCGCTACATCAGGCTCGAAGCCGGGGCGGACCTGTTCAACAAGAACATCACTGAGTACCTCGCGCTGGCTTTCGCTGCTGCTGCTGCGTCTGGTCGAGTCGGGCGTGGCTCAAGCGCTCGAAGCTGACGCAACCCGCTTCCATCCTTTCTGGGCTTGGTCCTTGCCAGGCGCTTCACAGGCTGACACCATGACGATTGTTCGACTCGCCGAGCCCCGTGACGCCGCTGACATCCAACGCATCTTCGAGCGCAGCCTGCGCCAAGCCTCATGGCTGCCTCAAGGCGTCGATCCCGATACCGATTTCCTGCGCAACTCTGGAGGCGAGACGGTTTACGTCGGCCTGTCGCCGCAGGGCGAGGTCGCCGGTCTTGTCTCGCTGTACACGCCTGGGAAATTCATCCACCACCTCTATGTCGATGCGGACTCCCAGCGCCAGGGCATAGGTGCTGCGCTGCTGAGCTCGCTCGAAAACTGGCTGCCCAAGCCCTGGTATTTGAAATGCGTGACCGCCAATGTGCGCGCGCGCGCTTTCTACGCCCGCTGTGGCTGGATTGAGACAGAAACCGCGATGGGCAGCCAGGGCGAGTATGTGGTGTTGCGCAAGTTCGGCGAAATTAGAGGCTTGAGCGCCTAAGGCTGGCGGTCAGCGTCTTGCCGAGGCCAACCAGCGGCTGCCGCGCTGCCACAACTGCCAACCCCACCAAGCCCGCAAGGTCCAGCGCCAGGCCCGGCGCGGGCGCAGCAGCGCGAGCAAGACCAGACCGCCGAGCGGCCATTGCGGGTGATCGCGCAACCACCGCAAGCCCTGGCGCAAGTGGTCAGCGATCGCCAGCGGCGCGGCCAGCACCTGGGCTTGCTGCGCGAGTTGCAGGCGCAGCGTGTTGCTGCGCCGCAGCAGTTGTTCGCGGCGCTGCGCTGGTGGTGATCGCTGGTCGCTGTCGTTCATTCAGGGCCTCGCAGTGATTCGCGGTCGCGTGCCAGTTCGCCCAGGCTGGCGCTCAGCGCGCTGCCGCCCGGGTTGCTCAAGCGTTGGCGCGCCAGACGCGCCACCCAAGAGCCGGCACCCAGAAACAGCACCGACAACAAGGCCAGCGCCGGCAGGCGGTAACCCTCCCAGAACAACAGCAGCAGCAGCCCGGCACCCAGGCTCAGGCCCACGGCCAGTAGCAGCAGGGCCAGCGCAGCCCACAACAAGCCGTCGAATACGCGCAGCTTTTCCTGCTCAAGCTCGACGGCGAGCAATTCAATCCGGACCTGAGCGATCTCGAGCGCGGTGGCGATCAAGCGCCGCAGCGATGCCAGCAATCCGGGACCCGCTGCCGGACTGCTCATGGGCCTGGGCGCATCAGCGCCGGCCGATCAGCAATCCGATCACCAGGCCGATCCCGGTCGCAGCGCCAATCGCGCGCCAAGGATTGTCGTGCACGTAGTCATCGGCCGCGTGGCCCGCTGCCTTGGCCTTGGCCAGCGCAAGTTCCTGCAGGTGCAGCAGATTTTCCTTGGCCTGCTGGACCCGCAGCTGCATGCGTCCGCGAGCTTCGGCCGCGCCTTCACCCACTTCGCTGGCTGTCGTGCGCATCAATTCTTCTGCGTCGGCAATCACCACCCGCAAATCGTTCATCAGGCGGTCTTTCTGGGCCGTGCTCACGTCAGGCATTTCTCACTCCTTGGCTAGGCAAAAACCCAGGCTACCAAGGCTGGTGAGGGTATCGGTTGACATCCATCAAGACGTATCGAAGGCTGCGCCGCGCCAACAAGCTCGACCTTGTCGCCCGACGCTTCAGCCCGCCATCGGCCGCGCCTTGACCCGCTTGCCTTTGACCGTGCCGGCGTTGAGGGCGCGCAGCGCCGCGTCAGCGATCTCGCGCGCGACCGCCACGTAGGTGGAGAACTCGTTGACGTTGATCTTGCCGATCTGCGCAGCGGCAAAACCGGCGCTGCCGGTCAGCGCGCCCATCACGTCGCCGGGGCGGATTTTTTCCTTGCGTCCGCCCAGGATCTGCAGCGTGACCATGGGCGCGCGCAGTGGCCCGCTGCCTGTGGGTGTGAGCTCAGCCAGCGGGTGGAATTCGCCGGCCCGACCTTGCATCTCGTCGATGCGACCGACCCGGCCCATCTCGTCCAGGCTGGCCAGGCTGAAGGCCCATCCTTGCGCATCGGCGCGCCCCGTGCGGCCGACCCGGTGGGTGTGCAGCTCGGCGTCGGGTGTGATGTCGACGTTGATCACCGCCTCCAACCCGCTGATGTCGAGCCCGCGCGCGGCCACATCGGTGGCCACCAGCACCGGGCAGCTGCGATTGGCGAACTGGATCAACACCTGGTCGCGATCGCGCTGCTCGAGGTCGCCGTGCAGCGCCAGCGCGGCAATGCCCTGGGCTTGCAGCACGGCCACCAGGTCGCGGCATTGGGCTTTGGTGTTGCAAAACGCCAGCGTGCGTTCGGGCCGGTAGTGGTTGAGCAGCAGGCCGACCGCATGCAGGCGCTGGTCTTCGGCGACCTCATAGAAGCGCTGGCGGATCTTGCTGGCCTCGGGCCGTTCGCTCAACTTGACCTCGCGCGGATTGCGCAGAAATTTGCGGCTGATCTGCTCGATCCCTTCGGGGTAGGTGGCCGAAAACAGCAGGGTTTGTCGGTCGCGCGGGCACTGCGCAGCGATCGCGGCGATCTCTTCAGCAAAACCCATGTCGAGCATTCGGTCGGCTTCGTCGAGCACCAGGATGTTGAGGCTGGCCAGTTGCAGCGAGCCACGCTCGAGGTGGTCGACGATGCGCCCGGGCGTGCCCACGACGATGTGCGCGCCATGCGCCAGGCTGTCGAGCTGGTTGCGGATGGGCGCTCCACCGCACAGCGTCAAGGCCTTGATGTTGTCCTCAGACCGGGCTAGTCGACGGATCTCCTGGGTCACTTGGTCGGCGAGTTCACGGGTCGGGCACAGCACCAGCGCCTGGGTGTCGGGCTTCCTGATCTGCAGCCTGGCCAGCAGCGCGAGCGCGAAGGCAGCGGTCTTGCCGCTGCCGGTCTTGGCTTGCGCGATCAGGTCATGCCCGGCCAGTGCGAGCGGCAGGCTGGCCGCCTGGATCGGCGTCATCGCGGTATAGCCCAGCGACACCAGGTTGGCCAGCGCGGCGGGGGACAGCGGCAGGCTGCTGAAAGCCGGGCCGGTCGGGTTGACGCCGAGGGCGGCGAGGGCGTTGGGCGCAGAAGAATCGGTCATGGGCGATTGTCGGCGATCGATGCGCGGCGACCCTGCGCTGTCCGCGTAGCGCCGATGCCGGCGCTGACCGGTGCTGAGGCTTTCCTGGTGCCTGGTGCCTGGTGCCGGCAGGCTAGGGTCATGACCCAGGTTGATGCTAGGCGATCGTTCGCGCTGCGACGGCTTTCGTCTCAGCGCCCGGTCTTGGGCGGCACGCGTCGGGTCGGCACCCCAACCGGCAGCAAGGGACCACGGGTTCTCGCGGTCCAGACCTTGAACGCGTTGGGTGTGAGCTCGCGCTTGAGCAGTTGGACCATCTGGCCGGGCGTCAAGCCATGGCTGACCAAGACGGCCTTGTACGGCGGACGGTCGTCCCAAGCGGTGGCGATCACGCGCTCGATCTCTGCGGCGGTCATTCGGGGGACAGGTCTGGCCATGGCCACGATTGTCGGCGACGGCGCCGGATCTGCGGTCGTGCGCGGCCTGAGGCATCGATTGCCGCACCGCGCCCGAGGCCAGCGCGCCAAGGTGGGTGAAAGGCGTGCGAAAACAGCAGCTCTCGCCACGCGGTAACAATCGGGCCTCGAAGCCTTATTTTTATAGCCGGATGGTCTTGATATCTGTCAAGCTCCGGCTTGTGCCAGGCCTTAGGATGATGCAGTTCTTACTCTCTTTACCCATGTTCCCGCTGTTGTGGCTGGCCCTTAGCCGATGAGCGCTGATCCGATCTGTTTCACCCCCCCGCGTCAGCCTGTCGAGGCCGGGGCGCTCGGGGCTCGGCATTTGGCCTGCCGCCGCGGTCGGCGCATGCTGTTCCGGGGCCTCGAATTGCGGCTCGAAGCCGGCAGCGTCACCTGGCTGCGCGGTACCAACGGCAGCGGCAAGACGAGCTTGATGCGTATTCTGGCTGGACTGTCGGCGCCGACCGAGGGCGAGCTGACCTGGAACGACCAGCCGCTGACCGGCGGCGCAGCGCGCCGGGGCATCGTCTACATCGGGCATGCCAATGCACTCAAGGACGACCTGACGCTGAGCGAGTCCGTGACCTTTCTGGCCAAGCTGCAAGGCATCGATGATGCGCCGCAGCGCGCGCTGCGGGCGCTGGATCGGCTCGGACTGGCCTCGCGCCGTGACGCGCTGGTGCGCACCTTGTCGCAGGGCCAACGCCGACGCGGCGCGCTGGCCAGGCTCGCGCTCGACGAACTGCCCCGCACCTGGATTCTCGACGAGCCCTTTGACGCGCTCGACCAGGCCAGCGCGGCCTTGCTCTGCGACCTGATCGATGGCCATGCCCGGCGGGGTGGGGCGGTGCTGCTGACCAGCCACCAGGCGGTGGCGCTGGCCGGTGCGATCGATTTCGACCTCGAACCCTGGCGCGCCCATTGATCGCGCTGCTATGGGCGGTGGCGCAGCGCGACCTGCGGCTGGCGCGCCGACGCAGGGTCGAAGCGCTGTTACCGCTGGGATTTTTCGTCCTCGCCGCCGGCTTGTTTCCGATCGGCGTCGGCCCCGAGCCGCAGACGCTGCGCCAGATCGCGCCGGGCGTGGCCTGGGTCTGTGCCTTGCTCGCGGCGATGTTGTCGGTGACGCAGATGTTCGCCAGCGACCATCAGGACGGCTCGCTCGAGCAGATGCTGCTGACCTGCGAGCCGCTGATGGCCGTCGTCCTTGGCAAGGTGTTGGCGCAGTGGCTGAGTTCGGGACTGCCCTTGGTGCTGGTCTCGCCGCTGATCGGTGTGCTGCTGGGTATGCAGGGTGCGGCGATCGCCATGCTGGCGCTGACCTTGCTGCTGGGCACGCCCATCCTCAGCCTGCTGGGTGCGGTGGGCGCCGCGCTGACGCTCGGACTGCGCAGCGGCGCGGCGTTGGTCTTCCTGCTGGTGTTGCCGCTGACGGTGCCGGCGCTGATTTTCGGCGCCGGGGCGGTGGTCGCGGTCGACAGCGGGCTGTCGGCCCAGGCCCATCTGTCGCTGCTGGGCGCCTTGCTGATCCTGAGCTTGCTGGGTGCGCCACCGGCAACGGCCTGTGCGCTGCGCATTTCGCTGGACTGAACCGGCCCGACCTCTTGCCACATCGATCATGACTTTGCGCTTGACCACTTTTGCCGCGCCGTCGCGCTTTTACGCTGTATCGGGCGCGCTGGTGCCCTGGTTTTGGGCTGTCACGCTGGCGTTCGGCTTGGCCGGGCTGTATGTCGGCTTCGCGATCGCGCCGACCGATTTTCAGCAAGGCGACGCCTACCGCATCATCTTCATCCACGTGCCCGCGGCCTGGATGTCGATGCTGATCTACCTGGTGATGGCGTTCTGGGCCGTGCTGGGTTGGATGCTCAACGCCCGCATGGCGTCGATGTTCGCCCGCGCGCTGGCGCCCACCGGTGCCTTGTTCACCTTCATCGCGCTGTGGACCGGCGCGCTGTGGGGCAAGCCGACCTGGGGCACCTGGTGGGTCTGGGACGCCAGGCTGACCTCGGAGTTCATCCTGCTGCTGATGTACCTGGGCTATATCGCGCTGACCGAGGCGATCGACGACCCGCGGCGAGCGGCCAACGCTGGCGCGCTGCTCGCGCTGGTGGGCGTGGTCAATGTGCCCATCATTTATTTCTCGGTGCGCTGGTGGAACACGCTGCACCAGGGCTCCTCTATCAGCATGAGTGCGGCACCCAAGATGGTCAGCACGATGCTCAGCGCCATGTTGTTGATGACGCTTTGCTTCTGGGCCTACAGTTTCGCGGTGACGTTCACCCGGGCCCGGGCGATCGTGCTCGAGCAGGAATCCGACACCGAATGGGTCAGGGCGCTGACCCGCGCCGAAAGCGAACAATGAACTGGCAGTCTTTCGATCAATTTTTCCACATGGGCGGTTACGGCCTGTATGTCTGGGGCTCATACGGCCTGACCTTGCTGGTGCTCATGGCCGAGGCGCTGACGGCGAGGCAGCGCCGCCGCCAGGCGTTTGCGGCGGCCCGCAACGGCGCTGAACCGCAGGAGGGACGATGAAACCCCGCCACAAGCGTGCTGCGATCGTTCTGGCGGTGATCAGCGCCGTGGGTGTAGCGGTTGCGCTGGTGCTCAACGCCTTCAACAGCAACCTGGTGTTTTTCTACACCCCGACCCAGATCGCCGAGCAGCAAGCGCCCCAGGGCCGCACTTTCCGCGTCGGTGGCCTGGTCCAGCCCGGCAGCGTGGTGCGCGAGGGCGTGACGGTGCGCTTCGTCGTCACCGACACCCTCAAGACGGTGCCAGTACGGTACGAGGGCGTGCTGCCCGACCTGTTCAAGGAAGGCAAGGGTGTGGTCGCCCAGGGCCAGCTTGGGGCTGACGGCGTGTTCGCGGCGCGCGAGGTGCTGGCCAAGCACGACGAGAACTACATGCCGCCCGAAGCCGCCGACGCGCTGCAACGGGCCGAAAAAATGCGCGCCAAGATGGCCGACACGCTGAGCAAATCTGAGCCCCCCGGAGCCGCCAAATGATCCCCGAACTCGGTCACCTGATCCTGATCCTGGCGCTGGCCGTCGCGCTGATCCAGGGCGTGATGCCGCTGCTGGGCGCGCAGCGTGGCCGCACCGACTGGATGGCGCTGGCCCGGCCCGGCGCGTACCTGCAGTTCGCGCTGGTCGCGCTGTCGTTTGTCTGCCTGACGGTGTCGTTCGTACAGCACGATTTCTCGGTGCTGTACGTGGCGTCGAACTCCAACTCGGCCTTGCCGCTGCCCTACCGCATCGCCGCGGTCTGGGGCGGTCACGAGGGGTCGCTGTTGCTGTGGGTGCTGATGCTCACGGTCTGGACGGTGGCGGTAGCTCGCTTCTCGCGCAGCCTGCCGCTGGTCTTTGTCGCTCGCATCCTGGCGGTGCTGGGCTTGCTCTCGGCAGGCTTTCTGCTGTTCATGCTGATCACCTCCAACCCCTTCGAGCGGCTGATTCCAGCGGCGCTGGACGGCCGTGATCTGAACCCCTTGTTGCAGGATCCCGGCATGGTGATCCACCCGCCGATGCTCTACATGGGCTATGTCGGTTTCTCGGTGGCCTATGCGTTCGCGATCGCCGCGTTGATCGGCGGCAACCTCGACGCCACCTGGGCGCGCTGGACCCGGCCGTGGACTTCGGCGGCCTGGATTTTTCTGACCTTCGGCATCGGCCTGGGCAGTTGGTGGGCTTACAACGAGTTGGGCTGGGGCGGCTGGTGGTTTTGGGACCCGGTGGAAAACGCCTCGTTCATGCCCTGGTTGGTCGGCACCGCGCTGATCCACTCGCTGGCGGTGACCGAGAAGCGTGGCAGCTTCAAGGCCTGGACCGTGCTGCTGGCGATCTCGGCCTTCTCGCTCTCGCTGCTCGGCACGTTCCTGGTGCGCTCTGGTGTGCTGTCGTCGGTCCATGCCTTCGCCACCGACCCGAAGCGCGGCCTGTTCATCCTGGTATTTTTGGTGGTCGTGATCGGCGCTTCGCTGCTGCTCTATGCTTGGCGTGCGCCCAGCGTTGGCCTGGGTCAGCGCTTCGGCCTGTTGTCCAAGGAGAGCATGCTGCTGGTCAACAACATGCTGCTGATGGTGGCCTGCGGTGGCGTGCTGCTCGGCACGCTGTACCCGCTGTTTCTCGACGCAATGGGCCTGGGCAAGATCTCGGTCGGCCCGCCGTACTTCGACACCGTGTTCGTGCTGATGATGGCGCCGCTGCTGCTGTTGATGGGCGTGGGTCCGATGATGCGCTGGAAGCAAGACCAAGCCGCCAGCCTGACGCGCCGCTTGCGTTGGGCTTTCGTGCTGGCCTTGCTCGCTGCGCTCGCCACCGGCTGGGCGGCCGGCCAGGTGACGGCGCCCACCACTGGTGGCTTGCTGCTGGCGTACTGGATCGTCGCGTCGATCGGCGTTGACCTCATCGAGCGGCTGCGGCCCCGTGCCGGTCTGGGCGGCAGTGTCTTTGCCCGGGCCCGACTCTTGCCGCGTGCGATGGTGGGGATGATGATCGCCCACCTTGGCGTGGCGCTGTTCTCCTTTGGTGTGGCGATGGTCAAGACCTATGGCACCGAGCGCGACGTCAAGATGGGGCCAGATGCCAGCACCGAGATCTCGGGCTACCGCTTCAAAATGGTGTCGGTCAAGGAGGTCGCGGGCGCGAACTACAGCGCCGCGCAAGGCCTGATCGAGGTCAGCAAGGGCGGTGCGGTTCTCGCGACCTTGTTGCCGGAGAAGCGAATCTATCGCGTCCAGACCAACCCGATGACCGAAGCCGCGGTCGACAGCAACTTGCTGCGCGACCTCTACATCTCGATGGGTGAGCAATTGCCCGGCGGTGAGTGGATCGTTCGGGTCCAGCACAAGCCCTTCATCGCCTGGATCTGGATCGGCTGCCTGGTGATGATGTTGGGCGGCGGGCTGGCGGCCAGCGACCGGCGCTACCGCTCGCGCCAGACGCGCGCGGCGACGCTGCCAGCAGGCGCGAGCACCACCGGAGCGGCGTGATGAAGCGATTCTTGCTGCCGCTGGGCTTGTTTCTGGTGCTGGCGCTGTTCCTGGCGGTCGGGCTCAAGCTCGACCCGCGCGAGGTGCCGTCGCCGCTGATCGGCAAGCCCGCGCCGGTGTTCCAGGCGCCGGCGCTGGGACGGCCCGAGGTCATGATCAAGCGCGACGACCTGCTCGGCAAGGTCTGGCTGCTCAATGTCTGGGCCTCCTGGTGCGGCGCCTGCCGCGACGAGCACCCGGTGTTGGTCGCGTTCTCGCGCCGCAAGCTGGTGCCGATCTACGGTTTGAACTACAAGGACAAGCGCGAGGATGGGCTGGGCTGGTTGACGAAGTTCGGCAACCCCTACACCGAATCGGTGTTCGACCCCGAGGGCCGGATCGGCATCGACTACGGCGTCTACGGTGTGCCCGAGACTTTTGTGATCGATCGCGAAGGCGTGATCCGTTACAAACACATTGGACCGATCACGCCCGAGGTGCTGCGCGACAAGCTCGAACCGCTGCTGAGGAAGCTCAATGCCTGACGCGCTGATTTGCGGGCTGCGTTTGATACGTTTGATCCGTTTGATCCGTTCTATCCGTTCTATCGGCCTGTCTTGTTGGCTGGCGGCGCTGTGCATCGCCCCAGCCTTGGCCAGCGAAGCGCCTTCTGCGGCTGCCAGCCCTGAGATCGAATCGCGGATGATGGCGCTGTCGGCCGAACTGCGTTGCCTGGTCTGCCAGAACCAGACCATCGCCGACTCGCACGCCGGATTGGCCGAAGATCTGCGCCGACAGATCCGCGAGATGCTGGCCAAGGGCATGACCGAGCGCCAGATCCTCGACTACATGACCGAGCGTTATGGCGACTTCGTGCTCTACCGCCCACCGTTCAAGCCCAGCACGGCGTTGCTGTGGGTCGGGCCGGCGCTGCTGATGGCCGGCGCGCTGGGCAGCTTGCTGGTGGTGCTGCGTCGGCGCCAGCGCATGGCAGCTTCGGCATTTGACCCCGACACCCCTGACGAAGACGCCCCCCGATGACGCGCACCGAAGAACTCAAGTCTCAGTTGGCCCAACTCGATGAACTGATCAGCGCGGGGAGCCTGACCGGCGCGCCTGCGCGTGAGGCCAGGGACCGGATCGAGGCCGAACTGCTGGCCGCCGTGCTGCAGACGGGCGGCGCGGCGCGCGACGCTGCGACCAAGCCCTCGACTCGGCTGTTGCTCGGGCTGGCAGCCTTCGTGCTGTTGTTCGCTGTTGTGGGCTATGCCTGGCTTGGCAATCGCGAAGGCTTGGCGCTGGCGCCGGGCATGGCTGCGCCGGTCGAGACCGGGCAACAAGAGATCGGCGCGCCGCAGATCGAAGCGATGGCCCAGCGCCTGGCCGATCGTCTCAAGACCCAGCCCGACGACGCCGAGGGCTGGGCCATGCTCGGGCGCTCTTACGGTGTGCTCGAGCGCTACCCGCAGGCGCTGGCGGCCTACCAGCGGGTGCTGGACTTGCGGCCGCAGGATGCGCAGGGCTATGCCGACTATGCCGACGCGCTGGGCATGTCCCAGGGGCGCAAGCTCGACGGCGAGCCCGAGAAGCTGGTCGCGCGCGCCTTGCAGCTTGACCCCGAAAACATGAAAGCCTTGTCGCTGGCCGGCACCATCGCCTTCGACCGCGGTGACCACAAGCTTGCGATCCAGCAATGGGAGCGCGCGCAGCGCAAGCTCGAGCCCGGCAGCGAGATGTCGCGCCGGCTGCAAGCCGGCATAGACGAGGCTCGCGGGCGTGCGGGTTTGCCGGCGCTGGCCTCGGCAGCACCGGCTGCGCCCACGGCCAGCCCGGCGACGGCACAGACCGGCGCGTCAGTGCAGGCGCGCATCTCGCTAGCGCCGGCGCTGGCCGCCCAGGCCGCGCCCGAGGACACGGTGTTCATCTTTGCCCGTGCGCTGCAGGGCTCGAAAGCGCCGCTGGCGATCCTGCGCCGCCAGGTCAAGGACTTGCCGATCGAGGTCACGCTCGACGACTCCACCGCGATGAGCCCGGCGCTGCGGCTGTCGTCCCAGACCCAGGTGGTGGTCGGCGCACGCGTGAGCAAGAGCGGCAACGCGATGCCACAGCCAGGCGACCTGCAAGGCCTGTCGCCAACGGTGGCGGTTGGCGCGCGCGGCGTGCAACTGGTGATCGCCGAGGTCTTGCGCTGAGGCCGGGCGACCGGACCAAATCGTGCCGCTATCATTTCCACCTGTCCGACACAGAGGATTTGCATGAACAGCGGATCGGCGGGTGGTCTGTTCGATGCCCACACCGTGGACGCCAGCGAGGACTTCCGGGCGCAGCGGCCGGTCTCCAAGCCCGGCGGCGAACTACCCCGCGATGAAGGACCGGTGCGGTGAATCGCAGCCCGATTCCATCGAGGAGCTCAGCGGTCCCTGACACCTTGGCCCAGACTGCTGCGCGTTGCCGCAAGCGGGTGACACAACGCGCGTTGCTCGCCGCTGGTGTGGCGATGCTGCCCTTGCCCGGCGTGGACTGGGTGACCGACGTCGGCCTGTTGGTCAAACTGCTGCCTGAGATCACCGCAGCCTTTGGCCTGAGCCCGGCGCAGATCGAGCGGCTGGCGCCCGAGCGTCAGGTCGTGGTCTTCAAGGCCATTTCGGCCGGCAGCAGCCTGCTGCTGGGCCGACTGGTCACGCGTGACTTGGTGCTGGTCTTGCTCAAGACCGTCGGACTGAGCCTGAGCACCCAGCAGGCGGCCAAGTACCTGCCGATCGCCGGCCAACTGGTGTCGGCCACGCTGACTTTCTCGGCGCTGAAATACGTCTGCGAGCAACACATTCGCCAGTGCGAGCAAGTGGCCAGACAGCTGCTGCTGCCGGCGCCATCGGCAGCGCCTGCCTAGACCGGGTTAGAATGCTGGATAGTCGGGGCGTAGCGCAGCCTGGTAGCGCATCTGGTTTGGGACCAGAGGGTCGAAGGTTCGAATCCTTTCGCCCCGACCAGGAATAGTGTTTAAAGTGAACGGGTTAGCTCTCAAAAGGGGCTGGCCCGTTTTGCTTTGGGAGCGGGTTGGATACGGAATTGGCTACGAAATCTTGCGCGGGCTGATCAGGCGCTATCCCAGGCATCTGGATCACGTTGCTCAGGTCGGGGGTAGCCGCAGGGTCCTCTGCGTTGGCAGCAACCTTGTCGTAGTCGAACTCCCAGCAGGGTGCCTGAAGCGCTGCATGCTGACCCGCTTGCCGACCGATCGCTAATGGCGAACGATCAGGCGACCGTCAAAGCATCAAGCAAGGAGTGTTGCGCCATGATCGGATCTGTCAGCTCTGTCCCCGCATTTGCCGATGTGCTGGCTGCCCAGGCTGGGCGGGCGTTGGCGTGGCAGGACAGGTCGCAACAGCGTGGCAGCGCGATGGCCCTGCGGCGCAGGACGACGGCGTCGGGGCTGTTCAGCAGCACGACTGACTTCAGCGTGCAATGGCGGGTGCTGCTGTTGCAGCAGCGCGTGCGCCAGGCCGGATTGGTAGCCTACCACGGCAGCCTGGCCGAAGGCTTGACGGCGCTGCACAACGGTCTGTCCACCGACGCCGTGCGGCAAGACCCGCGTCTGGCGCTGGACGAAGGCATCGAGGTCTTCATGCAGATCGCAGGCGAACTCGAACAGCTCAACCGTTCCCTGGGGCATGGGGGCCCAGCGCCTGCCATGCTGGCCCGGCGCGACCTGTTGCTGCTGGAGGTCGGCCACTGGGTTGGCGGTGATCTCGGCCTGAACGCCGCCGGACAGGCCCAACTCTCCGTGGACGGTCAGGACCTGATCGATGTCGCAGGACCTGTCGCGCTGCTGTCCGGCGAAGGCCTCGGCCGCCTGGACGCCGCAAGACTTGCCTCGCGATTCATTCGGCGCGGCGCCTTCTCGTCCGGGCCGCCGGTCTGTGTGCTGCGCGGCAAGATCGGCGCCTTGTTGGCACTGGCAGCAGGCCTGCCCTTAGGGCTGCAAGCGTCAGCGAACAGCAGCACAGCGCAGCATGACCCGATGGGCTGGAAGGACAGCGATGCCTTGTTCGGTCTGGCCTGCGAACACCGTCAAGCCCATCAAGCCGCTGCCGCTGTGCAGGCTTGCCTGGATGATGACTGGCATTCTTCGGTCGGCCTGCAGTTGGACGAAGGGATGGCGCAACTGAGGCCTTTTCAGCGCGCATACGGTGGCGCCACCGCGCTGATGACCGACGGTGCTTCGGTGATCGGTGGCTTGTTGGGCGTGCTCAACCAGCCTGGCGACCGAGCCTGGCAGGTGGGCGCGGCAGGCCATTGCGCCTGAGCCGCAGCCCGGCGCCTGCCTGCTCGAGCCTGGCGTGGCGCAGCGCGATCAGCAAGCCTCTGCGGCCTTGGTTGAGCTGGACCCTGGGGGTAGCGCCGAGTCTCGGCAGCCCAAGACTGGATGATGCAGGTATCGGGCGCCAGCAACATTCGCGGCCAGGCCTGAAAATCCTCCGCCAATGGACAAGACATTCTTAAGCGCCCAGTTCAAGGACAAGGACAAGGTCAAGGCCTTGGGCGCCCGCTGGGACCAAGGCCTGCGCAAGTGGTACGCGCCCGCGGGCGCCGACCTGCAGGCTTTCGCGCCCTGGCTGCCTGCCGACGAACTGCCGGTCGGGCTGCCCGCCGGCTTGGCTGCCGTGTTGTCGTCGACAGCCCCGGCACCGATCAGCCTGGTACCGGCTGGTGCTGGCACCGAACTCGCCGTGCCGTCCCGAGGCATCAGCCTATCGCAGTTGCTCGGTGGGGTTTCGCAGGCGGTCGCGCTCGCGTTCACGGCCGGCGTCTGGACTCTGGTCGAGGTGCTCGACGCCAGGCTGCGAGGCGGCCATGTCTATGTCGAGGTCTCGGAGCGCGACGCTGCCGGCACGGTGCTGGCCAAGGCCGGTGCGGTGATCTGGGCCAGCACGGCCGGCCGCATCCTGCCCGAGTTCGAGCGCGCCACCGGCGCCAAGCTCGGGCCTGGCATCAAGCTGCTGGTGCGGGCCCGGCCGGTGTTCAAACCGCAGTACGGCTTCAGTCTCGAGATCGACGCGATCGATCCCGACTACACGCTCGGTGACCTGGAGGCCAGGAAACGCGAGATTCGCAACCGGCTGCGCCAGGAACAACTGTTCGACGCCAACCGCCTGCTGCCGCCGCCCTGGGACTTCAACCAAGTGCTGGTGCTCGCGCCGCAGGGCGCTGCCGGGCTGGGCGACTTCCGTGCCGAGGCGCAGCGCCTGGAGCGCTTCGGCCTGTGCCGGTTCCGCTATGCCTTCAGCCGTTTCCAGGGCGAGGGCGCTGCGGCCGAGATCCGCCA
>CALQBT020000009.1 GCA_943328885.2 Bordetella parapertussis
CGCCAATGCCGCTGCCGGCACCGGTGATCCAGGCCACCTTGTTCTTGAGATCTCGCATCAAAGACTCCTCAGCTTGTGGAAGGGGCCCGGAATGGCCCCAAGAAGAACATCATCGCCCATCGACCGACCGGTCGAGCAGGGCAAGGCCGGCACGCGCCAACCGCCGACCATAGCCGTTGTTGGCAAAGGCCGCTGGCCAGCACCGACCTGCTGTTGCCGCCGGGCCCGCCGCCACCCGGCGCGCAAGTCATACTCTCGCCCCATCATGCGAAGAATCGCCGTGCTCACCACCTTCGAGGCGTCTGCCGACTCTGCCGCGCGTCACCCCGACGATGGCGCCAAGGTCGCCGCAGGGCTGTTGGCATGGCGGCCGGATTGGCAGTTCGACACCTGGCGCGTCAGCGAGGGTCATTGGCCACCGGATGCGACCGTCTACGACGGCGTGGTGATCACCGGCAGCCCGGCGTCGGTGAACGACGACAGCGCCTGGATCCGGCAACTCGAGGCCGTGGTGCGCGCGCTGCACGCGGCCGCCCTTCCGGTGTTCGGCATCTGTTTCGGCCACCAGTTGATCGCCCACGCGCTAGGCGGACGGGTGGGGCGGTCGAGTGCTGGCATGCGGGTCGGTGCGGTCACGACCCATTTTTCGCAACATGCGGCCTGGATGCAGCCGGCGCAACAGACCGTCACGCTGTATGCGGCGCACGAAGACCAGGTCGTCGAGCTGCCGCCGGGTGCGGCGGTGCTCAGCGGCGACGCGGTCTGTCCGGTCGCGGCTTACGCGATCGGCCGAAGCGTCTTTGCGACCCAGTTCCACCCTGAGTTCAGCCGCGCCTTCATGGACGACCTGCTCGAGGAGATGGCGCCTACGATGGCGCCCCAGGCCTTGCAGCGAGCCCTAGATCAGGTCAGCCGCCCGGTCGATGCCGCGCTGATGATGCGCTGGGTCGCGCAGTTTTTCGATCAAGCGCTTGAGCGCTGACTTCACCGGGCGCCGGCCGCAGCCAAAATCAGCACTTCGGCGGGCCAGGCCCCGCCTTCACTGGAGAACGACGTGAGCAATTCGCCCTTGCGCGATTTCGTGGTCGCGGTCACCCACCTGGTCGATCAGCAGCACACCGAGCCGGAGATCTTGGCCGCCGTCGGCCCTGAGCTCGCCAAGTTGGTGGCGCGCGACGACTGGCTGCCAGATGAGCTGGCGCAGCCGCACCCGCAGTTCTACCGCCAGTATCTGCTGCACGCCGATCCGCTGGAGCGCTTCTCGGTGGTCAGCTTTGTCTGGGGGCCTGGCCAGCGCACGCCGATACATGACCACCAGGTCTGGGGCCTGATCGGCATGCTGCGGGGTCAGGAGACCGCCCAGCCCTTCGGCGTCGACGCCGACGGTCGCTTGCAGGCCCAGGGTGACGCGGTGACCTTGCGGCCCGGCCAAGTCGAGGCGGTGTCGCCTCGCATCGGCGACATCCACCAGGTCAGCAACGCCTGGGCCGACCACACCTCGGTCAGCATCCATGTCTACGGCGCCAACATCGGCGCAGTGCATCGCTGGACCTATGCCGAAGACGGCAGCCGCAAGCCCTTTGTGTCGGGCTACTCCAACACCAGCGTGCCCAATCTCTGGGACCGTTCCAAGGAAACCCTGTGATGTCTGATGCCCTGCCCACGCTGTCGCCCGAGGCCGTTCGAGCGGCCTTGCTCGCCAAGGCCGAGATCGCCTTGATCGATGTCCGCGAGGAAGACCCTTTCGCGCAGCAGCACCCGCTGTTCGCGGTGCAACTCTCGGCCGGGCGGATCGAGCTCGACGCGCCCTGGCGGCTGCCGCGACGCGACGTGCCGATCGCGGTCTACGACGCCGGCGAAGGCCTGGCAGCGGGCGCGGCGCGCAAGCTGCAGGCGATGGGCTACAACCGGGTCCACCTGCTGGCCAGCCTGGATGGCAACGGTCTGGCCGCCTGGTGCGCCAGCGGCGGCGAGGTCTTCCGCGACGTCAACGTGCCGAGCAAGTCCTTCGGCGAGTTGGTCGAGCACGAGCGGCACACGCCCTCGCTGTCAGCCGAGGCAGTCCAGTCGCTGATAGCCAGCGGGGCCAACGTGGTGGTGCTCGACGCGCGCCGATTCGACGAGTACCAGACCATGAGCATCCCCACCAGCACCAGCGTGCCCGGGGCCGAGCTGGTGCTGCATGTGCGAGACCTGGCGCCCGATCCGGCGACCCGGGTGATCGTCAACTGTGCCGGTCGCACGCGCAGCATCATCGGCACCCAGTCGCTGGTCAACGCCGGCATCCCCAACCCGGTGGCCGCGCTGCGCAACGGCACGATAGGCTGGACCCTGGCCGGTCAGGCGCTGGCCCACGGCCAGCAGCGGCGCTTTGGCCCGGCCAGCGCGGCGGGACTGGCTGCGGCGCGCGCATCGGCCCAGGCCTTGGCCGACCGCGCGGGCGCGCAGCGGCTGGACGCTGGTTTGATGGCCACCTGGCAGGCCGACACCAGCCGCACGCTTTATTGCTGGGATGTGCGCACGCCCGAGGAATACGCCGCCGGTCACCTGCCCGGTTTCGGCAGCGCGCCGGGCGGCCAGCTGGTGCAGGAGACCGATGTGTTCGCCGCGGTGCGTGGCGCGCGCATCGTGCTGGTCGACGGCGGGCCCGAGACCGACGGCGTTCGCGCAGCGATCACCGCGCACTGGCTGGCCCAGTTGGGCTGGCAGGTCGGCTGGTTGACCGATCCAGCGCCCTTCAGTCAGACGGGGCCCTGGCAGCCCGCGCACGAGGCCTTCCCCGAGGTCGCGCTCGTCACGCCGGCGCAGCTGGCGCAGCAGCGCAGCACGCTGGTGCTGGACTTCACCCCCAGCGCCCAGCATGTCAAGGCCCATGTCCCCGGCGCCAGGTGGGCGCTGCGCGCGCAACTGGCGCAGTTGCTGCCCAGCCTGCTGGCTTCAGGCGATGTCGAGCGCATCGTCGCGACCTGCGGCAGCGGTGCGCTGGCGCGTTTCGCCGCCGCCGATCTGGCTAGACTGACCCGCCTGCCGGTGGCCGTGCTGGCCGGCGGCAACAATGACTGGGTCGCCGAAGGCCGGCCGGTCGAGGCCGGCGACGCTGGCCTGGCCAGCCCGCGGATCGACCGTTACCGCCGGCCTTACGAGGGCACCGATGCGCCACGCGAAGCGATGCAGGCCTACCTCGACTGGGAATACGGCTTGGTCGAACAGCTCGGGCGCGACGGCACCCATGGCTTCCAAGTGCTGGCAGCAGCATGAACCAGAACGACACCGCAGGCAGCGCCGGCGGCTGACCGACCCGGCGCCAGTCGCCCCGAACCTACCCCCAAGGAGATCCGATGTCCCTCTCGCTAGACCATGTGGTGATCCATGTCACCGATCTTGAAGCGGCCATCGCTGACTTCAGCGCGCTTGGCTTCCAGGTGCAGCGCGGTGGCCAACACGCCGAGGGCGCGACGCACAACGCGCTGGTCGGTTTTGCCGACGGCAGCTATCTGGAGCTGATCGCTTTCCTGAAATCCAACAGCGGGCACCGCTGGGCCTATGCGGCCGAACGCGGCCTGCAGGGTTTCGTCGACTTTGCGCTGCTGCCCAGCCAGATGAGCGCCGTGATCGACGCGGCGCGCAGCCGTGGCCTCAACTACCGCGGGCCGATGCCTGGCGGCAGGCTGCGGCCCGATGGCGAACGCCTGCAATGGCAGATCGGCACCGCGCCGGCGCCGGACCTGCCTTTTCTGTGTGGCGACATCACGGCGCGCGCCTTGCGGGTGCCTGAGGGCGAGGTCCGGGTGCATGCCAACGGTGTGCAAGGCGTTGCCGCGATCACCGTCGCGGTGACCGACCTCGACGCCAGCCTGACGCGCTACCGAGCACTGCTGGGCGCGCAGGCTGACACCGGCACCGAGCCCGTCACGGTGCCCGGCCTGGGCTTGCGGCTGGCGACCTTGCCGCTGGGCGCTGCGACGCTGTTGCTGCTCGCACCCAGCCCTGGCGCGCAGGCCGGCAGCGCGCTGCGCGCCCGGCTCGACGAGCGCGGGCCGGGCGTGATCGGGCTGGCGCTGCGCGGGCCGCGGGGCGCCGCAGCGCAAGCCCTGGCACTGGACAAGACCCATGGTGCGGCGTTCGAGATCGTGCCGGGCTGACACCGCGCGACATTCGGCGATCAAGGACCCGGATTTGATCGGGTGAGAGGGCGCGTTGCGGCCGTGCCGGGCCGCAGCGACGCGCACGAATCCTTGGGTTGGCGGCTGAGGCCGTGGCGCCGGCTGTCCGTTCGTCAACGGCTGTTTTCGCAAGACGACAGCAGCCTAGTCCAGACACGTCTAGACTGGCGCTCCCCACCCGTTTCAGTCCAGGAGACCTCCGCATGAGCCGTGATACCAGCCAATGGCGCTTTGAAACCAAGTCCGTGCACGCCGGTTACTCGCCCGAGCCCACCACGCATGCGGTGGCCGTGCCAATCTACCAGACCGCCGCGTATTCGTTCGACAGCGCCCAGCACGGCGCCGACCTGTTCGACCTGAAGGTGGCGGGCAACATCTACACCCGGATCATGAATCCGACCCAGGCGGTGCTCGAAGAACGTGTGGCGGCGCTGGAAGGCGGCATCGCCGCATTGGCTGTGGCCTCGGGCCAGGCCGCAGTGACCTACGCGATCCAGACCATCGCCGAGGCCGGTGACAACATCGTCTCGAGCAGCGCGCTGTACGGCGGCACTTACAACCTGTTCGCCCACACGCTGCCGCAATACGGCATCACGACCCGCTTTGCCGACTACCGTGACCCGGCCAGCTTCGAGCCGCTGATCGACGCCCACACCAAGGCGATCTATGTCGAGTCGCTAGGCAACCCGTCGGGCAACGTCACCGACATCCGGGCGATCGCCGATATCGCCCACCGCCACGGCATCCCGCTGATCGTCGACAACACCGTGCCCAGCCCCTACCTGTGCCGGCCCTTCGAGCATGGCGCCGACATCGTGGTGCACTCGCTGACCAAGTACCTGGGCGGCCACGGCACCAGCATCGGCGGGGCGATCGTCGATTCGGGCAAGTTCCCCTGGGCCCAATACCCCGAGCGCTTCAAGCGCCTGAACGAGCCCGATGTCAGCTACCACGGCGTGGTCTACACCCAGGCGCTGGGCGCGGCGGCCTACATCGGCCGGGCCCGCGTCGTGCCGCTGCGCAACATGGGCGCGGCGATCTCGCCGTTCAACGCCTTCCTGATCCTGCAGGGCATCGAGACGCTGGCGCTGCGCATGGACCGGATTTGCGACAACACGCTGGCAGTGGCCCAACACCTGAAGTCGCACGCCAAGGTCGACTGGGTCAACTACGCCGGCCTGCCCACCCACCCGGACCACGCGCTGGCGCAAGCCATGATGGGCGGCCGCGCCTCGGGCCTGCTGACCTTCGGCGTCAAATCGGCCGGATCGGGCCGCGAGGCCGGCGCGCGCTTCCTCGACGCGCTGCAACTCTTCACCCGGCTCGTCAACATCGGCGACGCCAAGTCGCTCGCCACGCACCCGGCGTCGACGACGCACCGCCAGCTGTCGCCTTCGGAGTTGGCCGCATCGGGTGTGACCGAGGAGACGGTGCGCCTGTGCGTGGGCATCGAGCACATCGCCGACATCCTGGCCGACCTGGACCAGGCGCTGGCGGCGGTGTAGTCAAGGACGGGCGCGGCGATCGATGCTGCGCGCGTCCGTCAGTGGGTCGACAATGGCGCGCATGACTTCATTGATCGTGATCCGCCACGGCGAAACCGACTGGAATCGGCAACACCGCTTCCAAGGCCAGATCGACGTGCCGCTCAACGCGATGGGGCTTGAGCAAGCGCGTCGCATGGGTCAGCGGCTGGCCGAAGAGCCGGTCGACCTGATCGTCGTCAGCGACCTGCTGCGTGCGCGCCAGACCGCGCAGGCGCTGGTCGACGCCCGGCTCAGCGGTCCGGCGATGCAGATCGAGCCCTTGTGGCGCGAGCAGGGTTTCGGCGTGCTGGAGGGTCTGGACGTCCCGACGATCCGCGCTCGCCACGCCGACCTGTGGGCGCAATGGCAGCGCCACGATGCCGGTTACGCGCTGCCCCAAGGCGGTGAGAGCAACCAGGCCTTCCACGCGCGGGTGATGCAGGCGCTGCAGGCGCTGCTGGCCGCCCATGCTGGCGCCCGGGTCGCGCTCGTCACCCATGGCGGCGTGCTCGACATGTTGTGGCGCAGCGCGCTCGAGCTGCCGCTGAGCGGGCCGCGCGAATGCGAGATCCCCAACACCGGGATCAACCGGCTGCGCTGGTCCGAGGACAGGCTGCAGATCGTGCAGTGGGCCGACGCGTGCCATCTCGAAGGTCTGCCGTCGCAGCCCAGCACGGTGCAGACCCGTCTGCCGGTGGCCGGCGACGACACGCTGCGCCCGGTTGCGCGCAGCAGCACCGGCGTCAGCGAAGCCTAGCCCAGCAAACCGGTCGACGAGCGCTGCCGCAAGCCTGGGTTGCCGCGGCCCCGGCTTTCAGCCCCAGCTCAGCGCCGACAAGTCGTTGGCAAAGATCGGCATCTCGCGCCACAAGCCCTTGAGCTTGGCATGGGCCACGGTGATCGAGGTCGGCTGGTAGAGGTAGGCCGCGACCGCATCGTCGGCCACCAGGCGCTGGGCCTCGCCCAACAGCTTCAGCCGCGTCGGTGTGTCGGCGGTGGCGTTGATCCGCGCCCACAGCGCGTTGAACTTCGGCGACTCGTAGTTCCAGTAGTAACCCGGGCGGGCGAAGTTGCCGAGGTCGAGCGGCTCGACATGGCTGATGATCGTCAGATCGTAGGCTTTCTGGCTGTACACGCCCGACAGCCACTGCGCCCACTCGACGCTCTCTTGTTTGGCGACGATGCCCACCTTGGCCAGCATCGCGGCGATCACCTCGCCGCCTTGGCGCGCGTAAGGTGTGGGCGGCAGCTTCATGCTGAGCTCGAGCGGCGTCGTGATGCCGGCCTCCTTGAGCAGTGCGCGGGCCTTGTCGGGGTTGTAGGCATTGACGGCGTTTAGGTCAACATAGCCCGGCGCGCCTGGCACATAGAAGCTGCCGATCGGTTTGCCAAAGCCTTCGGCGACGCCGTCGATGACTTGCTGGCGGTCGATGGCACAAGCGATCGCGCGGCGAACCCGCACATCGTCTAGCGGTTTTTTCTTGTTGTTGATCGCGACGATGGTCTTGGCGCGCGTGCCGCCGATCAGCACTTGGAAGCGCTTGTCGGCGCGGAACTGCGCCAGCGACCGCGCTGCCGCGACGCGCGGGAACAAGTCGACATCACCGGCCAGCAGTGCGGCGACCTGGGCTGCGGCGTCGCTGATGAAGCGCAGTGTGACGCGGCGCAGCGCGATCGCCTTCACATCGCGGTAGGCATCCCAGCGCGCGAGCACCAGGTGGCTGCCCTTGGTCCAGCTGTCGAGCTTGAACGGGCCTGTGCCCACCGGCTGGGTGTTGTTGGTCGCCGCGCTCTTGGGCTCGACGATCACCGCCGTGGCCTGGCCCATCTGAAACAGGAAGTCGGGGTTGGTGTTCTTGAGCGTGATCACCAGCGTCAAGTCGTCGGTGGCGCGCAGGTTGACGATGTTGGCAAACACCGCCTTGTCCTTGTTCAAGCTGTCGGCAGCGGCCGCGCGCTCGAACGAGAACTTCACTGTTGCGGCGTTGCAGGGCTCGCCGTTGTGGAACTTCACGCCCGCTCGCAGATGGAACGCCCAGGTCTTGTTGTCCGGCGTCACGGTCCAGCGCTGGGCCAGCAGCGGGGCGATGGTCGAATCGGCCTGGATCTTGGTCAGCGTCTCGAACAGGTTGTAGTGCACCACCTCGGCGATCGCCGAGGCAGCGCCGGCCGTCGGGTCGAGCCCTGGCGGCTCGAGCGTCATCGCGAGCACCAGCGTGTCCTTGCGGGCCTCGGCCTGGGCGGCGAACACGCCGGTGGCCAGCGGCAGGCCGATGGCCAGGTTGATGGCGGTGCGGCGACGGATCATGATGGGCTCCAATGCGGGGTGGGTCTGCGACGATGGTAACGGCCTCCAGAGTGGCTTCGCACAGCCTCGGTATCATCGCGCAGCACCGCGCGAGCGCAACGACATGAACTCACCAGCCATCGATCCCAGGCTCATCGACGCCCTCCACCAGGCCAGCAGTCTGGAGCTGTTTCAACTGGGTGCGGTCATCGATCTCATGCTGCGCGACCCGCGCCGAATCGCTGCGGTGCGCGGCAGCCTTCAGCTGGGGCAGACGGTGCGCTTTTTCGATGGACGCGACGGCGCGCTGCGCAGCGGCCATGTGCTGGCGATGGCCAACGCCACGGTCACCTTGCATGAGACGGGGACACGCACGCATTGGAAGCTGCCCTATGCCGCCGTCGAGCCGCCGGGCGGCCCGAGCGCTGCCACGCCAGCCGCGCCGCAGCCGTTCAAACCCGGCCGGGCCGACTTCGACCGCGGCGACAAAGTGTCTTTCGAAGACAAATACCTGCAAACCCAGGTCGGAACGATCATCCGGATCAACCAGCAAACGGCCACGATCGACGCCGGCGACGGGCGATCCTGGCGGGTCGGCTTCGCGCTGCTGCGCCACGTCCACGACATCTGACCTGCGACCGCGGTCTGCGCTGTGACGGCAAGCCCTCAGCCGTGCGTGCGGCCGTGCCAGGGTCTCGGGTTGGCTTTTGCCGACGAGGTGTCGCAGTTGATCTTCGACGGCGCGCGCAACGGGTATCTGGGGGACGACTTGGCCCTGGCCACGCAGCGTGCGGGGCTCGATGCGGCGGCGCTGGGCGCGCGCTCAGACGGCATTGCCGATCGCGTCGTGCCGGATCAGGTCGTCGCGCCAGGTGACGGCGATCACCAGCGTCAACAGCAGGCCAGAGACGACGAAACCCATCGCTGTCGTCTGGTAGCCGACCCGCGGGATCATCGCGCCTGCGAGCAGCAGCCCGAGTGGTAGCGGGTAGATCGCCAGCATCCGCACGCCCATGATGCGGCCGCGAAAGCGCTGCTCGGCGGTGCGCAGCAAGATGATCGACAAGGTCACCCTGCTCAGGCTCTGGGCCGCGCCGGCCAGCACGAGCAAGCCCATCGCGACCGGCAGGCTGGTCGACAGCGCGAAGCCGACCAAGCACAGGTGCCAGGCGGCGCAGGTCGCGATCATGGTCCGCGCCGGCCGGACTTGTGTGCCGAACAGGCTCAGGCCCATCGAGCCGATCAGCGCACCGACCGCGAAGCTCGCCACCAGCCAGCCCAGACCGCGCTGGTCAAGCTGGAAGACCTCGCGTGCGATGTATGGCATCAGGCCGTTGGTCAAAGGGAATGCGGTCAGGTTCACCAGCGCAGCCAGGCTCATCACGGCACACAAGCGCGGCGTGTGCCAGATGTAGGCCAGGCCTTCCTGGAGGTCGCGCCATGGCGATGGGCGCGCGGTCGCGGGGTGAGCGGGCTGCAGCGGGCGCGAACCCGGGCGTCCATCGGTCAGCAGCGTGAGCAGCGCGCCGACGAGGTAAATACTGGTGATGGCCAGGTAGGCCGGCGCCATGCCGAACGTGGTCATGAAGCCCGCGCCCGCCAGTGCGCCACCGACCCGGGCCGAATCATGCGTCGTTCTCGAAATTCCCATCGCCGCCACCAGATGGTCAGGCGGTACGGTGGCACCGACCAGTGCGCTGCGAATGCCGATGTCCATGGGCCTGACCAGACCCGACATGGCGGCAACGACCAGCACCAGCGTTGGATCTAGTTGCCGGGTCAGCGCGAGAAACAGGATCACGGCGGCAAACAGCGTGTACCACAAGCGCATTGCGGCGAGCACGTTGCGCAAGCCCAGCCGGTCGCCCAGAACGCCGAGCAGGGGCGAGACCAGCGTGCCGATGAACAGCAGCGAGCCGAACACCGTCAACATCACCACCGAGCCGGTCTCGACCAGCACATACCAGCCCAGGATCAGCGTCTCCATCTCGAGCGCCCAGGCCGTGCACAGGTCAGCCGGCCACTGGAACAGAAAACTGCGGGTGCGAAAAGCGGCCAGCGCGGAGTTCGCGCTCATGGTGTGGACGGGGTCGTCATCAGGGGGGAGTTCCCGCCGCTTTGGGCTCGATGATGCGGAACGTGGCCTGGCCGAAGGCGACGACGGTGTTGCGCACATCCCGGAGTTCGGCGCGCACGAACACTGTGCGTCCGGACTGGTGAGTTGTTGTCGCCAGGCACGAGAACGGGCCGTGCCGGGCCGGTGTCGGGTACTGGATGCTGCAGTCGACGGTCGCGCAGCCGCGGTCAGGAGCCAGCGAAAGCACCGCGAAGGCCATCGTCGTGTCGATCACCGTGAACAGGATGCCGCCGTGCGGCTGACCCGGTGTGGGCCAGCACACCTGGGGGTTTGGGCTGAGGGTGGACCGCGCGCTGCCGTCCTGCGCTTCGTGGAGTTCGATGCCGATCGTCTGGTACAGCGGGTTGACGTTGAGCGTGGCGATGCGGTCGGCCGAGAGTTCCAAGTGGCGGGCTCCAATCAAGGTAAGAGGGCAGGCGTGGTAAGGGCGTTCAATCCGCCAGCGCCTGATACGTCAGGTTGCGCATCAGCGCCCGGTAGTGGCGCCGCAGTTCAGGCGCGCACAGCATCAGCACAGCGACCAGTTGCTCGGCTGGGTCGATCCAGAAATAGCTGCCGAACGCGCCCGACCAGTAGAACTCGCCGACTGAGCCGGGCACCGGGTTGCGGCCGGGTTCTGTGCGGACGCAGAACCCCAGCCCGAAACCTTGGCCGAACTCAGGCAAAGGTGCCGATTCCTCGAACTGCGCACGCGCAGTGGCTGACACCGCGATGCCGGGCGGCAGGTGGTCGCAGGACATCAGCGCGACCGTCTTGCGCGCGAGCAGCCGAACGCCGTCGAGTTCGCCGCCGTTGATCAACATCTGCGCGAAGCGCAGATAGTCGGGTGCGGTCGAGACCATGCCGCCGCCGCCCGACAGGAAATTCGGCTTGATGCTGAGCTTGCGCGGCATCGGCGGGCGTTCGCCGGTCATCGGGTCGACCAAGGCCTCGGCGATGCGGTGGGCTTCGGTCGGCGCCACGACGAAGCCGGTGTCCTTCATGCCCAGCGGCTGGGTGATGCGTTCGGCGATGAACTGGTCCAGCGCCAGACCCGACACCGCTTCGACCAGGCAGCCCAGCACGTCGGTGGACATGCCGTAGTCCCAGACGCTGCCGGGCTGGTGCTGCAAGGGCAGGGCGGCGAGCTTGTCGATGAACTGCGCCGAGGTCTGGTTTCGGTCTGCTGGTTCCACCGCGCGGTAGGCCTGCTTGACCAGCGAATCGCCATAGTGTCCGTAGGTGATGCCCGAGGTGTGGCGCAGCAGGTCGTGGACCGAGATCTCGCGCCGGGGCGCTTCAAGTTTGAGGACTGTTGCACCCGTGGCGTCGACCGTTTCGACGCCGACCTGCAGGTCTTTGAGCGCTGGCAGGTAGGTCGACACCGGGTTCACCAAGCGAACCAGTCCTTGCTCGACCAGCATCATCACCGCCACCGAGACCATCGGTTTGGTCATCGAGGCGATACGAAAGATCGAGTCGACCTCCATCGGCAGCCCTTTTTCCCGGTCGCGGTAGCCGAAGGCTTCGAGGTAGGCCAGTTGGCCGCGCCTGGCGATCAGCGCGACCGCGCCTGGAATCGAGCCTTTTTCGACATCTTGCTCGAACGCGGTCTTGATGCGCAGCGCGCGCTCGGGCAGCAGCAGCTTGGGGTTCGAGGGCAGCGACATGTCCAGAGCGTCCTTGGTCAGCGTGGAAAGGCCGGCGCTGCGTGGGCAGTCGGACCAGCTTGAGATTATCGGCGCTGCCGGCTCCTGCGCTGGTATTGATTGATCCATTGAATCACCGGCGCAAATCTCGGTCCGGCCCTGGCCGCCCTCTTGGCGCTGCAGCACCGGGAAAGCGGCCGCCAGTGTCTTGTGGGTCGTGCCCAGCAGATGGCCGCGATAGCGGGCAAAACGCGAGGCAGCGCTGGGGCCGCGGAAAGCCTTGGGCAGTTGCTGGCCCGACAAGGCGCTTGCAAAGTCTTGCTGGAGTCGGGTCAGCGCAGGCGCCGGTATGGCCGCGCCGCCTTCGCGCGCGCCGGTCTGTGACACGCCGCCCCCCTCAGCGCGAGCCCGGGTCAGAGCCGACTCGGCGGGGCAGGGCTGTCGCATCATCGCGCGTGCGATGGCGGCTTCGGCCAGCAGCACTTCCAACGCGGGAATGTCGGTGTCCCATTCGATCAGTGTGGGCACCGGCCCTAAGCGTTGCAGCGCGCACTGGTAGAGCTGCCAGACCGGCGCGGCCACCGCAGCGCCATGGTGGTCTATCACCGCATCGGGTGTGACGAGGTGGCCGGCCAAGTGGATTTCAAGCACCTGTTGAGGCGCCACGGTGTCGATTGCCTGCAGCGCCGACTCCTGGTGGTTGCACTGGTTCACACACAGGTTGCTGACGTCGAGCAGGATGCCGCAGCCGGTGCGTTGCGCGACTTCGTACAAAAACTCGGCTTCGCTCATCGCGTCGGCGCGGTAGCGGAGATAGGTCGAGACGTTCTCCAAAAGGATGGTTTGTTGGATCGCATCCTGTACCTGGTGGACCCACTGGCAAACCAGCTCGAGCGCGGGTCGCGACAGCGGCAGCGGCAGCAAGTCATTCAGGTGCCGGTCTGCCACTGCGCCCCAGCACAGGTGCTCGGACACCAGCGCAGGCTCTAGCGCCCTGACCAACTGCGCGACGCGCTGCAGATGCACTGGGCTGAAGCCCTGCGCCGAGCCGATGCCCATGCCAACACCGTGCAGGCTGATGGGATAGCGCTGCCGCAACTCGAACAACACATGGCGGTCCACACCGCCTGCCTGCAAATAGTTCTCGGTGTGGACTTCGAGCCAGTCGACAGCCACTTGCTGCTGCATGAACTCGCGATAGTGGCGTGCTCTCAGTCCAATCCCAACGCCCTGCAACTGGGCCGCGCTCGCAGGCATCGGGAGCCGCCAGCGCTACTTCGTTTTCTTCTTCTTGGCTTCCTCGGCAGTCATGCCACCTGACTGTTTACAAGTGCCTTTGGCCACGTACGTCCAATCGTTTGCACTCTTGTCGGATGTGATCTGTCCGGCGCAGGAGTGCGAGCCGTTCAAAGAGGCGCAATCGTTTTGCCCAGCCTTGGCGATGCCGTAGCATTTTCTTTGGCCGCGTCGGCGCCAACGGCCGGCGCAGCGACCAGCGCGGTCAATGCTGCGGCGAGCAGGATCTGTCGTTTGTCCAAGTGAAGTCTCCTGAAAAAAGCGGGCGGGCGGTCTATGACGGTGGCCAGCTTAAGGCACTGACGGCAGGCCGATTGTATTTCGGCGTCTTTGTCGGATTTTTTGACAAGCGCCACCTGGTCGATCCGACCCGATCAGTGCAAACCCTTGTGGACAAAGGCATTTGGCAAAGTGGCACGAAATCTGCAACTTGGTCGCGGCTGCGCGATCTCGACGCGATGCGCCCAGGCCCTGCTACCGCGTAGCCAGCATTGAGGGAGAGGTGCTTATGGCAGCAATGCCAACAAGGAAACTGCGATGAAGCACTTCAGGAAGTCAATCCTCGCCGCCGCGCTGTCGGTTGCGTTTTTGTCGGTGCACGGGGTTGCCCAGGCAGACGACAGCAGTCCCCAGAGTGGCCAGCAGGACACAGGGAACGCACCTACAGGCAACACCGATAGCTCCGGCGACAACCCTGGTGACAAAGGCGGCGACAAAGGCGGGGACAAAGGCGGCGACAAAGGCGGGGACAAAGGCGGTGACAAAGGCGGTGACAAAGGCGACGATGCCAATCATGCCAACACCGTCCCCGAGCCCGACAGCTTGGCGCTGGTGGCACTTGCTTTGGCGGGACTGGCGGCCTTGCTCAGGCGCGAACCGGCGCTGCAACCCAGCGCCGCCCCAGGCGATTGAACCGCTTCCGGCCGGCGATGGTCTGACAGTGTGATGCTCAATCGAATTTCGCGCCAGATTCCTTCACGACCTTGGCCCAACGCGTCTTCTCGTCACGGATGAAGGCGCCGAAGTCGGCGGGTGAACCGGGTCGGGTTTCTGCGCCGGCCTTGACGAGCCGGTCTTGCATCTCGGCGGTAGCGAGGATCTTGGTGATCGTGGTGTGCAGCTTGGCAACGATCTCGACCGGTGTCGCGGCCGGTCCGACGATGCCCTGGAACGAGCCGGTCTCGAAGCCCGCAAGGCCTGAAGACTCGGCCACCGTCGGGATGTCGGGCGCCGACGCGAAGCGCTTCGCGCTCGACACCGCCAAGGCCTTGAGCTTGCCGTCCTTGACCAGCGGATAGGTCGCGAGCATGCCGTTGAACAACACCTGGGCCGACCCGCCCATCACGTCGGCGATGGCTTGCGAGCCGCCCTTGTACGGGATGTAAGTCCATTGGATGCCGGCGCGCATCGCGAAATCGATGCCCGCGAGGTGGTTGGCGCCGCCGATGCCTGAGATCGCGAAGTTCAGCGAATTCGGCTTGGCCTTGGCCAGCGCGACCAGTTCCCTGGCGTCCTTGGCGGCCACCGACGGGTGCACCGCGAGGATGTGCGGCGAGTAAGCCACCATGATGACCGGCGCGAAGTCTTTGGTCGGGTCAAAGGGCAGCGCAGGAAAGACGCTGGGGGCGATCGCGAGCGAGCCGATGTCGCCCAGCAGCAGCGTGTAACCATCGGGCGCGGACTTGGCGACGAAATCGGCGCCCAGGTTGCCGGTGGCGCCGGCCTTGTTCTCAACGATCACGGGCTGGCCCAGCGCCTCGGTGATCTTCGGTCCCAGTGACCGCGCCAGGATGTCGGAGGTGCCGCCCGGCGGGTAAGGCACGATGATCTTGATCGGCTTGGCCGGCCAGGCCTGAGCGAATGCGGCGCCGGCCAGGACAAGGGCGGATGCGAGCGCAAGCAACTGGCGGATGGCGTTCATCGGGTTCTCGTGGTGGGTCAGCCCGCGGCGCTGGCTGCGTGGCCGCATGCTAATGCTTTACCGGGACAAGGCCCCGCCACCCTCCGGGTCGCTTTGCCCGGGCTTGCCAAGCCTGGTGGGGGCGTCGTGCCCTGCCCACGAAGATGCACAGCGCGTTTGTGCGGAGTGACAGCGCCGACGATCGGGTCAGAATGCGTGGAGGTGATCGCGGCGGCAGATGAAGATCTTTCGGCATGCCGGGTCTGTGCGTGCCCCTGTCATCCGACAGGCGCTGAACCGGCATTCGGTGCGGCGGCCCGATCGCCGACGCATGCCTGTCAAGGAGTTGTCTGCCATGAGCCTGATCACGAGCCTGGACCTGTCCATTCGCAGCGAGATCGTGCAGGCTCTGCAGAGTCTGGCCGCGCTCGGCCTGAACAAGGGCAGCTCGGGCAATATCAGTGTGCGAGCCGATGTGGGCTTCTACATCTCGCCGACCGGCCTGGGCTATGCCGACATGACACCGCAGCAGATCGTCTTGCTGAACTGGGACGGTTCGTACCAAGGCGACATCTTGCCTTCGAGCGAATGGCGATTCCATCGCGACATCCTGGTCGAGCGACCGGAACTCAAGGCCGTGGTGCACACCCACGCCGCGCATGCCACCGCGGTCAGCGTGCTTGGGCACGACATTCCGGCGATCCACTACATGGTGGCCGCAGCCGGCGGCAACAACATCCGCTGCGCCCGGTACGAGACCTTTGGCAGCGCCGAGCTGGGCCAGTCCATCCTGCTGGCCTTGCGGGGCCGCGGGGCCTGCTTGATGGCCCACCACGGCATGATCGCAGCCGACACCAGCCTGGCGCGCGCGATGGCTTTGGCGGTGACGGTCGAGGAGATGGCGCAGCTCTACCTGCAGGTGCTGGCGATCGGCGAGCCCCAGGTGTTGCCAGACGACGAGATGGCGCGCGTGCTGGAGAAGTTCAAGACCTATGGCCAGCAGCGCCGCGAAGGCAGGTTGCGCCAGGCTGTCTGAACCTCCTGGCGCTGGGCGGGCTCGATGTGGCCCGCATCGACAGCGCAACGCTGATAGAACGCTTGGCCGCTGCAGCTGCGCCGCAGGGGTTTCAGCGGAGGTCTGGCCGGTTGGGGAGTTCGTCGGGGTTGGCGGCCCCGGCTGCGGCGGCGAAATGTTCGCGCAGCAGGCCATCGATCGCGGTGATGGCCTGGTTCAGACCTTCCTCGAACCGGCCGTCCCGAAAAGCCTGCTGCATCGGGTCGATCAGCGCCCGCCACTGGTCTGGCTTCACATGCCGGTTGATGCCGCGGTCGGCGACGATCTCGACCGCTCGTTCAGCCAGCAACAGGTAGATCAGCACGCCGTTGTTGTGCTCGGTGTCCCACACCCGCAGCTCGCCGAACAGCGCGACCGCCCGGTCGCGTGCGTGCAGACCCTGCCACAGACAGGCCAGCGGCAGGCCGGCCTCGACGCAGACCCGGATCTCGCCGCTGTGAGCTTGCTCGCTGCCGCTCACCCGGGTTTCGATGCGTGCCAGTGCGGCTGCGGGCAAGGCCCGGCGGACATCGGTCTCGTCGTGCCAGCGGTGTTTGAACAGGCGCGTGAAGCGGTTCATCACCAGCGGCCTCCTGCGCCGCCGCCGCCGAAGTCGCCGCCGCCGCCAGATGAGAAGCCACCGCCAGAGGAGAAGCCGCCGCCGCCCCAGGTCACGGGCGGCCCGCCCCGGCCGAACCGGCCACCCGATGACCCGATGCCCAGCAGGCCGACCACCAACAGCGCGACCACACCGGCCAAGCCGCCGAGGATCAGACTGGTGCTCAGCCAACCAGCGACCGTGCCGGCAGCCCCGGCGGTGGCCAGGGCGCCTAGCTTGCGCCCCACCAGCGCCGTGAGCAGGCGGCCCACGACCGGGACGCCGACAAAGAAAAAGAGCGCCAGGGCGTCCCAGTCAAAACCCCTGCTGTTGCGCGGATGGGGCGCGGGCAGGTCTTCGCCGCGCAGGCGGGCGACGAGGCCGTCGACGCCGGCGCTCAACCCCGCGGCATAGTCGCCCCTCTTGAAGGCCGGTGTCATGGCCCGGTCGATGATGTTCTTGGCGGCCAGATCGGGCACGGCGCCTTCGAGCGCCTTGGCCGGCGCGATCCAGACCCGGCGATCGTCCTTGGCCAGCACGATCAACAGGCCGTCGCCGACCTGGCGGCGGCCGATCTTCCAGGCATCGCCCACGCGCTGGGCATAGCTGGCGATGTCCTCGGGCGCCGTGGTCCGCAGCGTCAGCACCACGATCTGCGGGCCGGCCTGAGCCTCGAAGTCAGCCAGCTTCTGCTCGAGCACGGACCGCTCCGCCGTGCTCAGCAAGCCGGCGCCATCGACCACCCGGCCGCTGAGCGCGGGTACCTTGACCAGTTCCTGCGCCGTCGCGGCGCTGAACCACAAGGCCAGCAACGCGGGCAAGAGACGCCTGATCCAGATCATGATCGACTGCCCCGCCTCACTTGCTGGCGGGCTTGTCGAAGCTCACGGCCGGCGGCGTGTTGATGGCAGACTCATTGGCCACCGTGAAACTTGGTTTGGTCGCGTAACTAAAGACCATGGCCGTCAGGTTGCTCGGGAAGCTGCGCGTCAGCACGTTGTACTGCTGC
>CALQBT020000010.1 GCA_943328885.2 Bordetella parapertussis
GCAGCAGGAAAAGATCGCCCACCTGCAGAAATTCATCGACCGCTTCAAGGCCAAGGCCAGCAAAGCCAAACAGGCACAGAGCCGGGTCAAGGCGCTAGACCGCATGGTCAAACTCGGGCCGGTGCTGATGGACGCCGAGTTCGACTTCGAGTTCCGCCCGCCGCAAAGCCTGCCCAACCCGATGCTGACGATGCGCGAGCTGATCTGTGGCTATCCGCGGCCCCCGGTCGCCGCGAGCGGCGACACCCCCCCCGAGGGGGTCGGCGCCGCCTTGGGGCGGCCCGGCGTCGGCACCGTCGCTTCGACTGATCCGATCGTGATCGTGCGCCATGTCACCCGCAGCGTGATGGCCGGTCAGCGCATCGGCATCCTGGGCGCCAACGGCCAGGGCAAGTCGACGCTGGTCAAGACCATCGCCCATGCGCTGCAGCCGCTCGCCGGCGAGTTCACTGAAGGCAAAGGCCTGTCCGTGGGCTATTTCGCGCAGCAAGAGCTCGACCTGCTCAACGAGGACGACACGCCGATGCAGCGCATGGTGCGCTTGGCCCGCGAGACCGGTAGCAACGGCCAAGATGCGCGCGAGCAGTCGCTGCGAGATTTTCTCGGCAAATTCCGCTTCGTCGGCGAAATGGTGCACCAGACCGTGGGCACGCTCTCAGGCGGCGAGCGCGCAAGGCTGGTGATGGCCACCATCGTCTGGCAGCGCCCCAACCTGCTGCTGCTCGACGAGCCGACCAACCACCTGGACCTCAACACTCGCGAGGCGCTGTCGATCGCGCTCAACGAGTTCGAGGGCTCGGTGATGCTGGTCAGTCACGACCGCTCGCTGCTGCGCGAGGTCTGCGATGAGTTCTGGCTCGTGACCTCGGGCGGCGTGCTGCCTTTCGACGGCGACCTGGACGATTACCAGAAGTGGCTGCTCGACGTCTCGCGCGCCAACGCGCGCGGATTGCCTCCGCCGCCAGTGCCGGGATACTTGCCCGCCGCGCCGGCACCTGAGCCCACGCGCGCTGCAGCTCCTGTGGCGACGCCGAAGTCGGTGGCGCGCGCCACCGCCGACAACGCCTCGGCACCCGGCAGTTACCGCCGTGACGAACGCAAACAGACAGCCCAGACGCGCAACCAGGCCGCCAACCGCAGCCGGCCCTTGCGCAACGAGGTGTCGCAGATCGACAGCCGGATGGAGTCTCTGGGCGCCGAGCGCGTCAAGCTCGAAGCCCAGTTGGCGGGCGGCAAGCTGTCGGGTGCCGAGATTGCCGAAGCCGGTCGTCAGCTCAACCACATCAGCGCTGAACTGGGCCGCTTGGAAGAGCGCTGGCTCGAACTGCAGACCGAGATCGAGGCCCTCACCGCCGACGGCATGGTCTGAGCGCTGGCTCGCGCGCGCATCCCAGAGACTTGAAGGCTTGGGTTCAGCCTTCACCCTCGACCATGATCCAGCACAAGAGTCTCTAGACAGGGATTCGCACTTTGCCATTCGAAATGAGAGACAATCTCATTTGGATTTCAGTCAAACTCCAGCGATGACCATCCTGCTCTGTGACCTGCCCGATGGTGCACGCGCCATCGTGACGCAGGTGTGGGCGAACGGGCCCGCGCTCGACCCGCAGCAGCTGCGCCGCCTCGGCGAGCTGGGCTTCCTGCCGGGTGAAGCCGTGCAGGTGCTGCACCGCGGACCGGGCGGCCGCGAGCCGCTGGCGGTGGTGGTCGGCGACACGATGTTCGCACTGCGTCTGGCCGAGGCGCGCTGCATTTCGGTTGACCCCAGCAGCTGAGCCTGTGGACACCGCACCCAAGGCCCCGGGTCTGTTGCGCAGCGTCGCGCTGGTGGGCAACCCGAATTGCGGCAAGACGGCGCTCTTCAACCTGCTCACCGGTGCACGCCAGAAGGTTGCCAACTACGCCGGCGTCACGGTCGAACGCAAGATCGGCCAGGCGAGGCTAGCGGATGGCCGCCCTATCGCGGTGATTGACTTGCCGGGCACCTACAGCCTGCAACCGGCCACGCCCGACGAGCAGGTCACGCTGGAGGTGATCGAAGGACGACGCGCCGGCGAAGACGTGCCCGATGCGCTGGTGGCCGTGGTCGATGCCACCAATTTGCGGCTCAACCTGCGTCTGGTGCTCGAGCTCAAGCAGTTGGGCCGGCCGATGCTGGTGGCGCTGAACATGGTCGACATGGCGCGCGCCCGCGGCTTGGCAGTCGATCGCGCCAAACTGGCAGCTGAGCTCGGCTGCCCGGTGATCGAGACCGTGGCGGTGCGCGCCGACGGCCACGCTGGTCTGCTGGCCGAGTTGGCGCGCTGGACCTTGCCGGCATCGAGCTGGGAGGCCGCGCCGGCCGTCACCTTGCCGCCAGCGCAGCGCAGCAGTGCCGTCGACCTCCAGCGTGAGGTCCGGCGCATCCTGGCGATCGCCGCGCCGCTGGCGCCCACCCGACAGCGCCTGCAACTGCGCATCGACGCCTGGGTGCTTCACCCGTGGTGGGGGCTGTTGATCCTGGCGGCCTTGCTGTTCGTGACCTTCCAGGCGCTGTTTTCCTGGGCCGATCCGCCGATGGACCTGATCCGCACGGGCATGGCCGCGCTAGGCGACTGGGCCCAGGGCGCGATGGCGCCCGGGCCGCTGCGCAGCCTGTTGGTCGACGGCGCGATCGCCGGGGCCGGCAGCGTGCTGGTGTTTCTGCCGCAAATCCTGATTTTGTTCGGCTTCATCCTGGTGCTCGAGGACTCGGGCTACCTGCCGCGGGCGGCCTTCCTGCTCGACAACCTGATGGGCAAGGTCGGCCTGTCGGGCCGGGCCTTCATTCCGCTGCTGTCGAGCTTTGCCTGTGCCGTGCCCGGCATCATGGCGACCCGCACCATCGCCAACTGGCGCGACCGCATCACCACCATCATGGTCGCGCCGCTGATGACCTGCTCGGCACGCTTGCCGGTGTACGCGCTGCTGATCGGCGCCTTCGTCCCCGATCGATCGCTTGGGCCTTTCAACCTGCGCGGGCTGGTGCTGTTTGCGCTCTATGTGGCTGGCGTGGGATCCGCGATGGCGGTGGCCTGGATCTTCAAACAGGTCTGGCTCAAAAACCGCTACCAGCCGCTGATGCTCGAGCTGCCACCTTATCGCCGGCCCGACGCGCGAACCCTGGTGTTGGGGCTGTGGGAGCGGGCTCGGCTCTTCGTGCACCGGGTCGGCACGATCATCTTCGCGCTGATGGTCGTGCTGTGGTTTCTTTCGACCTACCCCACGGCGACCCTGGGCGCGAGCGGCCCCGCGATCCAGCACAGCTTTGCCGGCCAGCTCGGACATCTGCTGGAACGACTGTTCGCGCCGATCGGCTTCAACTGGCAAATCTCGATCGCTCTGGTGCCGGGCTTGGCCGCACGGGAGGTGGCGGTGGGCGCGCTCGGCACGGTGTACGCGCTGTCAGCAGCCGGCGACGCGGTCGCGCAGCAACTCGCCCCGGTGATCGCCCACAGCTGGTCGCTGGCGACCGCTTTTTCGCTGCTCGCCTGGTATGTCTTTGCACCCCAATGCATCGCGACCTTGGCCGCTGTCAAGCGCGAAACCAACAGCTGGCGCTATCCGCTGGCGATGGCGGCGTACCAGTTCGTGCTGGCCTACGGCGCCGCCTTTGTCACCTACCGGGCCACGCTGTGGCTCGGGGCCTGAGCGCTTCTTGAGGCAAACCCTGTGGCACAAGACCTGATCGTTGCGCTGATCGTCGCGGCCTGCGCCTTTTATGTCAGTTGGACGCTGATGCCGCAGGCCTGGCGGCGTTCGCTGCAGCGGCGTCTGCCGCTGCGACAGACAGACACCGACGGCGGCTGCGGCCACTGTGGCGCATGCGCCTCGCCACCGAAGACGGCCAACCCAGCGGTCGTCACCTGGCGCCCTCGCCCTCCTGCCGCTTGATACCAGAACGGTGTTCAGCCAGGTTTGTCAGCAGGCCGCCGCCACTGCGGGCCAGGCAACTGCACAGGCTGTTGCAGCCATTGCTCGAGTTCATCAGGCGCCACGGCCCGGCTGAACAAAAAACCCTGCATCAGCGTGCAGCCCAATCGCTGCAACACCTCCATCTGGCGCAGGTTCTCAACTCCTTCAGCGACCACCCGCAAATGCAGCGAGCGCGCCAGCGCGACGATCGCCGTGACCACCGCCGAGCTCTGCGGTGTCAAGCCCAGATCGCGCACGAAGCTACCATCGATCTTGAGTTCAGCGATCGGCAAGGTGGTCAGGTAGGCCAGCGATGAGTAGCCTGTACCGAAATCGTCGATCGAGACTTCGATGCCGATCTCGGCCAGGCGATGCAGGCAGGGAATGACTTTCTGCAAATCCTTCATCAATCCGGTTTCGGTGATTTCGAGCTGGATTGCATGCTGCGGCAGTCCTTGGATCGACAGGCATTGGTGAATCTGCTCGACCAAATCGCTGCGCGCGAACATCCGGTTGGGCAGGTTGACCGCGATTGAGTCGGCAAAACCGAATCTCAGGCTCCAGACCTTGGCCTGACGCGCGGCCTCACGCAAGGCCCATTCGCTCATCGGCACGATCAGACCTGACTCTTCGGCCATCGGGATGAAATCGGCCGGCGCCACCAGCGTCGCGCCACGACGCCAGCGCATCAAGGCTTCGACACCGGCCATGCGGGCAGTTTGCAGATCGACCTTGGGCTGGTAGTGCAGGACCAGCTCGTTGCGCTCGATCGCCTTGTGCAGCGCTGACTCCAGCGCCAATTTCTCGCGGCCTTGGCCTGCCTGCGCCGGGCGGTAGAGTGCCGCCGCATTGCGTCCGGCGTTCTTGACCGAGTACATCGCCACATCGGCATTGCGCAACAGGTCGACCACCGTCAGGCCATCGGCCGGGTGCATCGCGATGCCCACGCTGGCCGAGACAAAACATTCCTGGCCACCCACCCAGATCGGTTCGCGCAGCGCGTCGAGGATTCGCTGCGACACCCGCTGCGCATCGGCTTCGTCGGCGACCTCGGGCAGCAAGGCGACGAACTCATCGCCGCCGAGCCGGCCCACCGCCTCCAGCGAGTGCCGACTGCGCACGCCAGTGGTTTCGAACGCAGCATCGAGCACCTGGTCGCTGTGACGCACGCAAGCGCGCAAGCGCCGCGCGACCTCGATCAACAGGTCGTCGCCGGCGGCATGCCCCAAAGTGTCATTGACCAGCTTGAAACGGTCCAGGTCGATCAGCAGCAACGCGGCCTGGTGACCGAATCGCCGGGCATGGTCGAGCGCACGTTCGGTGCGCCAGATCAGCTGGCGGCGGTTGGGCAGACCGGTCAAGGCATCGAAGTTGGCGAGGTGCCGAATGCGGTCTTCTGCCACCCTGCGGTCGGTCACGTCCTGCACGATGCCGGTGTAGCCTACGGCATGACCTTGCTCGTTGAACTCGGGCTCGGCCTCGACATGAACGACCCGAAGGCACCCATCAGGCAGCTTGACCGGCAGATCAACGGTCAACACCTGGCGTTGGCCTGCCACCCGGCTCAACAGCCGGGTGATCGCCCGGCGCTCGGGCATGGGCACCATGCGGACCAGCTGGCGCAGCGTGACCTTGCACTGCGGCCCGAGGCCGAACACCCGCAACGCCTCAGCCGACAGCGTCAACCCAGCCCCCGGCATGGCGCCATCGAACATCGGACGCTGGAAGGACGCGCTGTGCCAGTCAAAACTGCCCATGCGCGCCAGATCCTGGGCCCGGGCGAGCTTGCTCTTGCTGCGCTCGAGTTCAATCCGCGTGCCCGAGGCACGCAGCAAATGGCGCAAACGCCCGGCCAGCAGGCTCCACTGGCTGCTCTTGACGAAAAAATCAGTGGCGCCAGCCTGGTAGGCCCGGTTGATCGACGCGTCGTCATCGAGGCCGGTCAACATCAGCACCGGTAGGTTCTCGAAGCCGACCAGGCCGCGCAAAGTCTGGCAGGTGGCGAAACCATCGAGCCCCGGCATCAGCGCATCAAGCACCACCAGGTCGGGCACCTGTCGCTCGAGCATGGCCAGCGCCTGCTCGCCGCTAGGGGCCTCGAAGATCTCAAAACCACGGTCTCGCAAGGACTGCGCGGTCAAGGTCAAGGTCAGCGCGTCGTCATCGACCAGCAAGACTCTGGGTCGAGGCGGCAAGCCGCCGAGATCTGTCATGGGTCTGGGCGTTGTCAAGGGCGAGGCCTAGCCGCAGGCCAACAGTTGACGCACCGCGGCGTCGACCCGAAGCGCCTCGGCCGCCAGTGCATCGAGCCGGGTCGGCAAGCCTTCGAGATCGCCTTCGCGCAAAGCCTGCTCGGCCGCAGCGCACAGTGCCGACAAGTCCAGCGCCCCCATGCTGGCCGAACTGGACTTGAGGCTGTGCACGACCCTCCTCAAGGCGCTTTGATCGACCGCCGGCCGGCCAGGGTCCAATTGCTCGAACAGACTGGCCAGATTGTCCAGGTACAGCTTGAGCAGGCGCGGCAGCAAACCCTTGACCCCCGTGGGGTCGAGCAAGGCCAGTTGGGCCAAGGCTTGGGCATCGAGCCGGCTGGGCTGAGCGCCCGCGATGCTGGCGGCGTCGGTGGCTTCAGGGGTGAACAACAGGGGACAAGTCATGGTGGGGGAGCCAAGAGGGGCACCTGAGCGCGAGCGCAGACAAACTCTCTTCATGGGTTTTTCTTAGCATCGTCCAGCCGCCAGAGCGCGTCAACCAGCAGCGCGCATGGTTCGTGACCAAGCGCACCCACCAATGTCACGCCAAGACAGTCGACGACAATCAGTCGAGCTGCCGGGCGGCCACCAAGGTCCACAGCACGGCCCGATTGACCGCACACAAAGTCATCAGCAAGGACTCGGCGACGGCGCGGATGTCGTGGACAGCGGACGACTCGATGGCCTGGACCAGCGCCAGGTAAGGCTGATGCGGCCCTTGCGCGTCGAGCAGTGCAGCGCGCACCGCCGCGCTGGCAGGAATGCTGCGCAGAAGTTCGTCAAGAGGCTGGCGCATCAATCGGTCGAGCAACGAGAAAACGCCACAGATGAAGAGTTCGGCGCGATGGTCTTCATCGAATCCGCTGGCGCGGCCCAAGGCCTCCATCAGCAGGCCGCGGCGCACCGCGGCGTAGACCACCGGCTTGAGCTGACGCTCGCCGTGGCCAGCGGCCAGCAACAACACCAGCCAGCGCTTGAGTCGCTGGTAACCGAGCATCATGATCGCGTGGCGCAAGGACGAAAGCTCCACGCTCAAACCGAAAGCCGACGCGTTGAGATAACGCATCAGCTTGAAAGCCAGGGTCGGGTCATGCTTGATCACTGCCTCGATCCGCTCGATGCTTTCCTCTCGCTCGACCCGGTTGATCAACTCGACCACCGTCGTCAGCTCGGGCCTGGCACCGCGCCCCCCGGGGCCACAGGCTGGCACCAGATCGTCGATCGGCCAGCCCATCACCGCGCTGGCACCGCGGCCAAATGCCTGCGCCATCTGCGCCATCGTGCGCACCCCCGCCAACACCTCCGAGCGCGACAGCGCTGGGCCGAAGGCGTCAGCCTGATCCGACGCCTGATCGACGATCGAATGACTGAAACAAGGCTCGAGCGCGGGCCCAAGCGGCAGCAGCAACCGACCCTTGATCAGCAGCGTCGTGCCGCGCCGGTGCAAGGCCATCAACGCATCGGCATGCGCCGGATCGCTGGCCAGGAATGCAGGCAGCTCGATCATCAGATGACCCGGCAGCTCAGCACCCAACATTGCAGCCAGCAGCGATTCGCCGACGACGTTGAGGCAAAGCCTGCCTGCGTCCGAGGGCCAGGCCGCCACCAGCGCGTCCAGCAGCTCGCGGGCATCGGGCGCGGCCTCGGGCCGGATCGGGAACAAGGTCAGGCGCAGCGCGCTGACAGCCAAGTTGCGGTCGATCATCGGCGCATAACCCAACACCACCTGCCCGAGCACGGGATGGTCATTCATCGTCGATCCAGTCTCAGGTCTACTTGAGGTAGTCGAACAGCGACATGCGCTGCACAGAGGCATAGCTTTGCAGCGCAGCCTGGTAACCGACTTGCTGGTTCTTGAACTCGCTGATGGCCTGCACCATGTCCACATCCTCGGCATCAGACTGAACCGCCTTGGCCTGAAGTTGCCGATCTTGGTTGCGGCCGTCGAGCGCGTCTAGCCGGATCAGGGTGCTGCCGGCCTCAGCTCTGGCGGCCTGCAGATGCGCCATCACCGCATCGACATCGCGCAGTCCGTTGTTGACGCTCTGGGCCACTTGACCCGCATTGGCGCTCGGGTTCTTCAGCGTCGCGATGGCGCGGTCCAGCGCCGCGAACACGCTGAGGTCGTGCGCCGACGGCAGCAGCGTGAAGCTGTCGCCATCGGCCGGCGCGCCGCTGATATGAACCGTCATGCCGTCGACCGTGATCGCTGTGCCTGCTCCGTAGACCCCATCGCTCTGAGCGGTGGCCACGCCATCCTGGGTCACGCTATAGGTCGCGCCCGGGCCGCTGCCGGAAAAGCTGATCTGGTAAGTCGAAAGGGTGACCGCGGCCGGGTCGGTGACCGTGCCCGCATCGATCCAGGCCTTGCCCTGATTGCCGACCACGGCCGCGCTGACGAACACGCCGTTGCCGCTGGGCGCAGCAAGCCAGATCGCCTGGCCGTCCACCGTGGTGGGCATCTGCTCGCTGGCTGACAGCTGGTTCTGCCCGCCAGTGCCAGCGACTTGCACGCCAGCGGGTGTGTCGAGAAACGGGATCGCAGTCGCGCCCTGACCGCCGAACAAGTAAGCGCCGGTGCTGTCGGTCTGGTTGGCCAAGGCCAGCAACTCGGCACGAAACTGGCCGAGTTGGGCCGCCAGGGTCGCACGACCGCTGGCGCCCAGGCTGCCGTTGCCGGCAGCGACCAAGGTCTCGCGCACGCCCTGCAGCATGTCGTCAGCCTGACCCAGCGCCGATTCGGCCAGCGTCATCGCGTTGCGGCTCGCGTCGACCGAGCGCTGATTGCTGGCGATGCGCTGCTGTGCGATGTAAGCGCGTTCGGCGCTGGCCGCACCGACCGGATCGTCGCTGGGTCGGTTGATCCGCTTGCCGCTGGTCATCTGGGTCTGCGATGTGGTCATGTCGGCTTGACGCAGCTGCAGCAACTGGACAGCGGCGTCGTAACGATTTGCGGTGGAGACTCTCATGCCCTTGGGATGCTCATGGCTTGAAACCGCTCATGGGTTGATGTCAATGCGTGATGTTGACGATCGCGTCAAACATCAGCTGCGCGGCCTGCAAGACCTTGGCGGCGGCCTGGTAGGCCTGCTGGTACTGGATCAGGCGGGCTGCCTCCTCGTCGAGGTTGACACCGACTGCAGCGCTGAGGGCGGCGTCGGCCTGGGTCGAAACCGTGGCACTGCGGCTGGCCGCCGCCGCAGTGCCCTGGGCCCGCACACCGATGTCGGCCATCGCACTGGCATAGGCATCGCCGACGGTCTGGCCGTCGATCAAAGCGCGCGAGGCCAGGCGGTCAAAGCACAGCGCGTTGCCGTTGCTTGCCGCCGGATAAGTCGTGGGGGCGATCGCGAAGCTGTCGCCCGAATGCGCCAGACCCGACAGTGAGATCGCGATGCCGTCGTAGCGGATCGGCTGGCCCGCAACCAGGCTGCCACTGCTCAGCAGATGGTTGCCGGCATCGAGAATCTGGTAGCTGCCCTGGTTGTCGGTGAAGCTCAGCGTGATGGGCGCATAGCCGGCAGCGGGCGCGGCGACGACCTCGAGCGCGGCGATCGCAACCGAACCGCTGTTGGCCGGGTTGGCCACGGCGGTGACCGGGTTGGCGGCGGCCAGCCCGTTCGGGTTCGCCAGCAGCACGGTCAGCGCGGCAGCCGACCCACCGACGGGCTTGAGCAGAAAGCTGTCACCCGGCGCTGGCGCGCTCGCGCCCATGCGGATCGCGAAGCCATCGATGACCTGGCCATCGGCGACCGGCTGGAAGCGCTGACCGTCAGACAGCCGAGTGACGGTGTACTGGCCCGCATGGGCCGGATCGTTCTGCAGCCGGTAATCGCTGGCCTTGAGTGCCGAAGCGTCGCTGACACTGATGCTGGGCGTGGCCAGAAAGTTACCGTCGGCGTCGCGGGCGTTGCCTGCGGCCGGCAGGGTTTGCGGGCCGGTCAAGTCCAGCAGCGGCGTGCCGGCCCGCCCCGACAGGTCCAACCCGAGAACCTGCTGCTGGTTGAGCGCGCCGGCCAGCCCGGTCACCAGTTGGCCGACCCGGTTGCGCGCATCGGCCAGATCGCTTTGCGCAAAGCTCAGCAGCCCGCCGATCTGGCCGCCGCCGACGGCCTGGGCGTCGAGCAGCGTGAGCCCGCCGGCGCTGCGCACGCCGACCGCGACACGGGTCGGATCAGCAGGGTCGGACTGCGCCACCAGATCATGGGCCGAGCCGCCTTGCACCAAGCTCTGACCGCCGGCGATGAAGACAATGGCCGACCGGTCCGGGCCGATCAAGGTGTGCACCTCGATCTGCTCGCCGATCTGCTTGATCAACAGATCGCGCTGGTCGAGCAAGTCATTGGGCGGCTGACCGGCCAGGCTGATCGAGGCGATGCTGGTGTTGAGCTTGGCGAGCTGCCCGGCCAGACTGTTGACCGCGTCAACGGCAGCGCGAACATCGTTGTTGACGCCGGACTGCAGGTCTTCGATCTGGGCGCTGCTTGAGCGGGCGAGCGAGGCAAAGTCCTGCAAACGACCCAACACCGCCTGGCGCGCCGACAGGTCCGAAGGCATCGCAGCCAGATCGGCAAATGCGTTGAAGATCTTCGTCGCAGCACCGCCCAAGCCGGCATCGCCGCCGACGAAGATTTTTTCCAGCTGCGAAACCCTGGCGTTGCGCACGCCATCGGCCGACGCGGCAGCGGTCGACGCCACGGCCTGGCTGCTCAGGAACAGGTTGGCAGCCCGGGTCACCGAGCTCACAGTGACGCCGTGCCCTAGATAACCCGAGCCGCCGTAAGCAGTGCCAGCGGCGGCCGATTGCTGCACCGTCTGGCGTGAATAGCCCGGCGTGCTGGCGTTGGCGATGTTGTTGCCAGTGGTCTGCAACTGGGCATAAGCGGCAAATGCCGCCTGCTTGCCCAGGCTTGTCAAAGAGGTCGAAGACATGGTCGAAGTGCTCGCTCGCGCTCAGCACGGATCAAGCCAAGCCGCGTTGCAAGCGCAGCGCGGTGTTGATCACGCGGCCCAGCTTGTCGGCATAGGCGGGGTCGGTGGCGTAGCCGGCTTTCTGCAGACCCTGGGCAAAGCCCTTGGCATCGAGGCCAGCCGACAGCACGCCGGCATAGCGCGGGCTGTCCTTCAACAGCCTGGCGTAGTCGGCAAACGATTCGGCGTCACTGGCATAGGCGCGAAAGGCCTGCACCCGCTGCTGCGGCCGACCCGCGATGTACTCGGTGGTCATCACGTCCACCGTCGGCCCATGCCAGCGGGCACCCGCCTTGATGCCAAACAGGTTGTGGCTGACGGTGCCGTCCTTGCCGACAATCTCGCGTTGGCCCCAACCAGTCTCGAGCGCTGCCTGCGCCATCATGAACGCTGCCGGGATGCCGGTGACCGTTGACGCAGCTTGCGCAGCAGCCTGTTGCTGCTGCACGAAGCCGGCCGCACTCCGGTCAGGGATCTTGGGCGTTCTGGCCGGGTCGCTGACCACTGGCAAGCTGTTGTTCGAACGACTGGTGCTCGGAATCGGTCCGGGCGCCAGCCCCATCTGACGTTCGAGTTGGCGGGCGATGACATCGGCCAGCCCCCCTGGCCGACCGGCCAGCTTGCTCGCGAGCTGGGCGTCGAGCAACTCGGTGCCAAGCTGAGTGCCCGGGTTGTCCATCAACCCTGAGGGTTCGGTGGCGGCACGCATGCTCTTGAGCAACTGGCCCATGAACAGCGATTCGAATTGCTTCGCGGTCTCAAGTACTGCCGCCCTGGGGTCCTTGGCGGCGCTGTTGCGCAGCGCGTCCAGGCTGTTGCCATCGCTGGCCAATCGCGCGCTGCCGACCGCCGAGGGTCGAGCCAAGAGCGTCGTGGGAATAGAAGGAATCGCCGCCATGTTCAGATCACCTCGAGCTCGGCGTTGAGCGCACCCGCGCTCTTGAGTGCTTGCAGGATCGCAAGCAAGTCCTGCGGCGAGGCGCCCAGCGTGTTGAGCGCCCGCACCACGTCAGCCAGCTTGGCGCCCGCCGGCAGTTGCATCAGTGCCCCGCCTTGCTGGGTGATGGCGATGTCGACTTTCTCGGCCTTGACCGTGCTGCCACCTTGGCTGAAAGCCGTGGGTTGGCTGATCACCGGCGTGGAGTTGACGGTGACTGTGAGAGCGCCATGCGCGACCGCGCAGCTGTTGAGCGAGACCGCGTCGTTCATCACCACCGAGCCGGTACGCGCGTTGATCACGACGCGGGCCGCAGGCTTCTCGAGCCGGATGTCGAGGTTTTCGATGTCGGCCAGGAAAGCCACAGGGTCGCTGACCTGGGTCGGCAGGCGCACCCGCACCACCCGGCCGTCCACGGCCTGCGCCACGCCGTTGCCCGCACGGTCGTTGATCGCCCTGGCCACCGCTCGGGCGGTGGCGAAGTCGTTGGACCGCAGATCGAGTTGGAGCACACCATCGATCGCCAGCACCGTCGGCACCGCGCGCTCGACCGTCGCACCCTCTGGCACCCGGCCAGCCGCCAGGTGGTTGATCTGCACCTTGCTGCCACCGGCCGCGGCACCCGCGCCACCGACGATCAGATTGCCCTGGGCCAAAGCGTAGATCTGACCATCGGCACCGCGCAACGCGGTGGCGAGCAGCAAGCCGCCGCGCAAGCTCTTGGCGTTGCCCGCTGATGACACGTTGACATCGATGCGCTGGCCGGGTTGGGCGAAAGCCGGCAACTCGGCGGTGACCACCACCGCAGCCAGGTTCTTGGGTTGCATCGTTACGCCAGGCGGCAAAACGATGCCCGACTGTTGCAAAAAGGCGGCGAAGGCCTGCGGCGTGTAGGGCGCTTGAGTCGCTTGGTCGCCGGTGCCGTCGAGGCCAAACACCAGGCCGAAACCCGTCAGCTGGTTGGGCCGAACGCCCTGCACGCTGGCGACCTCCTTGATGCGGGCGGCCTGCGCCGGCCACCAGACCGCGGCACTGGCCACCAGCAGGCACAGCCACACCACCGCGACCAGCAGGCGGTCGGCATTGAACCAGGCAGGTTTGAGTCGCATCGCGCTCAGAACGGCAGCACGCTCTGGAACAAGCGCGCCATCCAGCCCATGGATTGGGCCTCAGCCTGCTGGCCTCGGCCCCGCTGCTCGATCCGCACATTGGCGATTTGCGTGCTCTGCACGACGTTGCCCGGTGCGATCACGCGTGGGTCGATCTGGCCCGAGAACCGAAGCACATCGACGTTGGCATTGACGCCGATCTGCTTCTCGGCCGCCACCACCAGATGACCATTGGGCAACACCTGCACCACGGTGGCCGTGATGGTGCCCGAGAAATCGTTGCTGTTCTGGGTGGTGCCCTTGCCCGAAAAGCCGTTGGCGGCGCTGCCCGAGATCGTGGCACGCGTCAGCGCATTGGTGCGCAAGAACGGCAAGGCGCCGAGACTGGCCGTCATCGAGTCGGCTCGGTCGACGGTGCTGGTACTGGACTGCACGGCGCTGACCTTCTCGGTGATGGTCACGGTCACTGTGTCGCCAACAATGCGCGCCCGGTGGTCCTCGAACAAGGGCCGGTAGCGTCCAGCCTGGAAGATCGCGCCGTTGGGCGCCGCAGGTACCCACAAGGGCTGCGGCAAAGCAGCCGTTGGCAGCACCACGTCGACCGGCGGCAGCCGGGCCAGGGTCTCGCAGCCTGCCAGCCCAGTGGCCAGAGCCAGCAGCATGGCAGCCAGCAACGTCGGCCGTCGACGCCGGCGCTCGTCAGCGATGGAACAAGCGATGCAATGGCTCATCGCGCGATCACAGCTGGGCCAGTTTCTGCAGCATCTGCTCCGAGGTCGTCACGGCCTTGGAGTTGAGCTCGTAGGCGCGCTGGGTCTGGATCATTGACACCAGTTCAGCCACCACGTTGACGTTGCTGGTTTCGACCGACCCCTGCGTGATCTGGCCCAGGCCGTTGCTGCCGGGCGCGCCGACGGCAGGTGCTCCCGACGCGCCGGTCTCGCCGAACAAATTCTCGCCGCGCGGCTCCAGGCCGCCCATGTTGATGAAGGCAGCTATCTGCAACTGCCCCAGGTTCTGAGACGTCGACTGACCCGGCAGCGCCACCGTGACCACGCCATCGCTGCCTATCGTCACCGATTGCGCAGTGGCCGGGATCGTGATGCCCGGCTGCACCAGGTAGCCGTTATTGGTCACCAAATGGCCTTGCGAGCTGAGCTGGAACGCGCCGTCACGGGTGTAGGCGGTGCTGCCATCGGGCATCTGCACCTGGAAAAAACCGTTGCCGCGCACCGCCAGGTCGAAGGAATTACCGGTCTGCTGCAAAGCGCCTTGCGAGAAGTTGCGCGCCAAGGCCACAGGCCGTACGCCCAAGCCGATCTGCAGGCCCGCGGGCAGCGTCGTTTGCTCGCCGCTGTTGGCGCCGACCTGACGCAGGTTCTGGTACATCAAATCCTCGAACACCGCGTGGCCGCTCTTGTAGCCGTTGGTGCCCGAGTTGGCCAGATTGTTGGAGATCGCGTCGAGCGCGGTCTGCTGGGCCTCCATGCCAGTCTTGGCTATCCACAGCGAACGGATCATCGTGTCACTCCCATAGCAAATTGTCTGGAGCTATGATCGCCGCGGGCCGAGTGGGTCCAAGCGGCAAAAAGCGCCCACCCGGCAGCGCTTCTCTCAATTTCGCGGTCAGGTCATCGGCTGGACGGTGCCCAGGCCTGCTACGAGTTCGCCAACAGCCTTGTGGCTGACTGCTCGCGCTCCTGCGATGTCGACAAAATCTTCATCTGCTGCTCGTACTGACGCGCGGCGGCGATCATCGCCACCATCGATTCCACCGGACTGACATTGCTGCCCTCCAGAGCACCGGGCTGCAGCCTGGCGCTGGCGTCAACGGGCAGATTGCCCGCAGGCGCCCGGAACAGTCCATCCTCGCCGCGCTGCAGCGGGGTGTCGGGTGTGACCAGTTTGAGTCGACCCACCGCTTGCGGTCGACCGCCGACCACGCTGGCCGTGACGCTACCGTCAGCGCCTATTTGCACCTGTGCGTTGGGCGGCACCACGATGGCTCCACCATCACCCAGCACGCCCTGCCCACTGCGGGTGACCAGCAGGCCCTCGCTGTCGACGTCCAGCGCACCGCTGCGGGTGTAGGCCTCGACGCCATCGGCGCCCTGCACGGCCAGCCAGGCGCCACCCTTCATCGCCACATCGAGATTGCGGTCGGTGGCCATCACCGAACCCGGCTCGTTGCTGTAACCCGGCGTGGTTTCGATCGAATAAACCCTGGTGCTGGCGCCATCGCCCAACACAGGCACCGCGCGAAATGCCGTCATCTCGGCCCGGAAGCCAGGGGTCGAAGCATTGGCCAGGTTGTGCGCCAAAACGTCCTGGCGCAGCATCGAAGCCTTGGCGCCAGCCATCGCGAGGTAGATCACGCGGTCCACAGTTGCTCCCGTTCGTCGAGCCGGTCAGTGGCCACGCCGTTCAGCGCATGCTGACCAGGGTCTGCATGATGCCGTCCTGGGTCTTGATGGTCTGGGCATTGGCTTGGTAGATGCGCTGCGCGACCATCATGTTGACCAACTCGGAGGTCAGGTCGACGTTGCTTTCCTCGATCGACCCGGCCAGCAGCGAACCCAGGTTGCCCGCTCCCGGCGTGCCGGTGATGGGCACGCCGGACTTGAAGGTCGCACCCCAGGTGTTGCCGCCCAGCGGCAGCAAGCCCTGCATGTTGCGGAAGGTGGCCATCTCGATCTGGCCGATCGGCGCGCTCTGTCCGCTGGAATAGGTAGCGAGCACGATGCCTGTGCTCTGAATCGCGATCGAGCTGAGTTGGCCTGGCGGGAAGCCGTCCTGGCTGACGTTGGTGACGCCGAATGCTGCGCCGTACTGTGTCGTGCTGCCGAGATCGAGCTTGACGCCCAGGATTGGGGTGGTGACGGCGCCGTTGGCACCCGTGGTCGCCGGCACGTCAAAGGACACCACACCGACTGGCGCTGTGGGCGCGCCGCCGTTGGTCGGAAAGGTCAACTGGGTGATGGCTTGCGGATTCCCGGCGCCGTCAGGATTGACCGCAGCGCCATTGGCCGAGGCGTAGACATCCCAGGTGTCCTGGGCCGATTTCTGGAAGTAATACGTCATCGCCACCTCCTGGCCCTTGACGTCGTAGCTGTTGACCGAGGTGGCGCTGTTGTAGGTGTTGGCATCGCTGAAGACGATCGCCGGGGTCGCTCCGGTGGCGGAGACCGGGGCGGTGGCGTTGATGTTGAGCTGCAGCGTGACCTTGGAGGTCGCGCTCGGTGCGATGCCAGCGGTGGGCAGCGTCAGCGGCTGGGCTTGGCCAGGGATCAATGCGCCTTGGCTGTTGGCCGGATAACCGAGCAGACGCAGCCCGCCGCTGTTGGTGATGTAGCCGGCGCTGTCGACCTGGAACTGGCCGTTACGGGTGTAGGTCACCAAGCCGTTGACGTCCTTGACCTGAAAGAAGCCGCCGCCGTTGATCGCCACATCCATCGAGTTGTTGGTGGCGGAGATGCTGCCTTCGGAAAACTGCTGGGTCACCGAGGACAACGTCGCGCCCAGGCCGATGTTGTCCGACCCACCGCCGGCGGCACGCGCATAGACATCGGAGAATTCGGCGCGCGAGCTCTTGGCCCCGATGGTGCTCGCGTTAGCGACGTTGTTGCCTATCACATCAAGATTGCGTCCTGCGGCATTCAGGCCCGATACACCGGTTTGGAAACTCATGACAAAACTCCTTGGAGAAAGCGGGAAACCGGACTGCCGATCCGGCGAAATTCGGGACCGAGGGCCTCGGACGCTGGCGGGTCGCGGACGCGGCCAACGCTCAGTTGATCGCGGTGACGGCGGTGTAGGGAATCTTGCCGCTGCGTGCGAGATCGAGCGTCAGCGCGCCGCCGCTGGTGCTGATCGCCTGGACCTTGTCGCGCATCAGCGTGGTGCTGTCGACCGCATCGGCACCGCGACTGGCGTAGACCTGAAAGCTGTAGCCATCGGAAGGGCTGGCGCCGCTGCCGTTGGGCCAGTTGAAGCTGTGTTGACCGGCGCTCTGGGCACCTAGACTGAGCGAATCGACTTTCACGCCCGCCGCGTTGAGCACATCGATCCGGACCGCGTCGGCAGTGGCACTGACATCGAAGATGCCACCGGCTGCACCATTGGCTACCGAGATCAGCTTGCCCGGCAGCGTGACCTCACGACCCACCAAGGCCGCGCCCTGCAGCGCCTGCATCTGCAACAAGCTGGTGTTGAGCCCGTTGACGCTGGTGTTCAGGCTCTGGATGCCACCGACGGTGCTGATCTGCGCCATCTGCGAAGTCATCTGCGCGTTGTCGACTGGGTTGAGAGGGTCCTGGTTCTTGAGCTGCGTGACGAGC
>CALQBT020000011.1 GCA_943328885.2 Bordetella parapertussis
CCGTCTGGTGCAGTTCAACGCGAAGGTCGGCGAGACGCTGGCCGCAGGCGCCGAAGTGCTGGTGCTCGACCCCGACCACGTCCGCCCCGACCTGCAGCGGGTGTTCGACCGCGACGCACTCACGCTCGACGCGGCCCGGCCCGCAGTGGTGGCGCGGCGCCACGCAGCCGGCGGCCGCACCGCACGCGAGAACGTCGAAGACCTTTGCGATCCGGACACCTTCATCGAGTACGGCGCCTACGCGGTCGCGGCGCAGAACCGGCGCCGCACGCTCGACGATCTGGTGCGCAACACGCCGGCCGACGGCATGGTCACCGGCATAGGCGCGATCAACGGCGCCGACTTCGGCCCCGAGCGCAGCCGCTGCGCGGTGATGGCTTACGACTACACCGTTCTGGCCGGCACCCAGGGCTGGCGCAACCACCACAAGAAGGATCGCTTGCTGGGCCTGGCCCACCAGTGGAAGTTGCCCACCGTGCTGTTCGCCGAGGGCGGCGGCGGGCGGCCCGGCGATGTCGACATGCCGATCATTGCCGGGCTGAACAACCACACCTTCAGCCAGTTCGCCGCGCTGTCAGGCAAGGTGCCGGTGGTCGGCGTGGTGCATGGCCGCTGCTTTGCCGGTAACGCCGCGCTGCTGGGCTGCGCCGACGTGATCATCGCGACCCAGGCCGCCAACATCGGCCTGGGCGGACCGGCAATGATCGAGGGCGGCGGGCTGGGCCTGTTTCGCCCCGAGGAGATCGGCCCGGCCGCCGACCTGCACCACAACGGCGTGATCGACATCCTGGTAGCTGACGAGGCCGCCGCGGTGGCCGCGACGCGCCAGTACCTGGGCTACTTCCAGGGCCGCACCCAAGGCTGGGCAGCCGGCGACGCCCGCGCGCTGCGCCACCTGATCCCGGAGAACCGGCTGCGCGTCTACGACATGCGCGCGGTGCTGCACGCGCTGGCCGATACCGGATCCGTGCTGGAACTGCGCGCTGGCTTCGGTGCCGGCATGATCACCGCGCTGGTTCGTATCGAAGGACGACCGATCGGCGTCTTCGCCAACAACCCGCACCACCTGGGCGGCGCGATCGACCCGGACGGCGCCGACAAGGCCGCTCGCTTCATGCAGTTGTGCAACGCCCATGGCCTGCCCATGCTGAGCCTGTGCGACACCCCCGGCTTCATGGTCGGACCCGAGGTCGAGCGCCAAGCCCAGGTGCGCCATGCCTGCCGGCTCTTTGTCAGCGCAGCCCACCTACAAGTGCCCTGCTTCACCGTCGTCGTGCGCAAGGGTTACGGCCTGGGCGCGCAGGCGATGGCCGTGGGCGGCTTCGAAGCCCCGGTGTTCACCGTCGCCTGGCCATCGGCCGAGTTCGGTGGCATGGGACTGGAGGGATTTGTCAAGCTGGGCTACCGCAAGGAGCTCGAAGCCGCCGCTGAAGGCCCCGAGCGCGCTGCGCTCTACGACCGGCTGGTGGCGCAGCAATACGCCAGCGGCTCGGCGATCAACATGGCCACAACACTGGAGATCGACGCGGTGATCGACCCGGCCGAAACCCGCACCTGGCTGACACGCGGCCTGGCCAGCACAGGCGCGCCCAGCCCAAGCGGCAGCGCAAGATTTGTCGATGCTTGGTAGGGTGGCCAGCTGACAGCGCTTGCCAACCACGCCCCAGTGGGCCGCAACAGTGGCAGACTGGGCGCCATGCGTTTTGTGCTTCGCGGCCTCGCCGTCTGCTCGCTGGTGCTGGTGCTCGGCACGCTGTCAGGAATGTGGCTGTGCCTGGAACCCGCACCGCTGGTGACCCAGACCTCGGCGATCAACCCAGGCGACATCGCCCGTGCGATGCAGTTGCTGCAGCACCACAGCCCGCGCGGCAAGCTGCCAGGCATCGCGCGGGTGCTCAAGCTGTCGCAGCGCGATCTGGTCTTGCTGATCAACCAGGCCGGGCACCGGTATGGCGAAACCCGCGCCCAGGTTGAACTTCAATCCGGCCAGGGCCATCTACGGGTCAGCCTGGCGTTGGCAGGCCTGCCGGCCGGCCTCTGGCTCAACCTTGACGCCGTGCTGCGCGAGGACAGCGCCTTGCCTAGGGTCGAGCAACTGCATCTGGGCCGCTTGCGGGTACCGGGCTGGCTGGCCGAACAGGCGGTGTCGGGGTTGCTCGCCACGCTCGACCTTCGTGGCCCAGGCGAACTGGCCCAACGCCTGCTCAAACAGGTCAGCTTCGGCCCGCAACAGCTGGTGCTGACCTATGCCTGGCCCGACCAGTCACTGCCCTCGCTCGCCACCAGCCTGCTGCCAGCCGCCGAGCTGGCCCGGCTGCTGGTCTATGCCCAAGCCCTGAGCCGCCTCGGCAACGAGTTCGCGCCGCACAGCCAGGTGTCGATCACCCGCTTGCTACCAGTGGTCTTTGCGCTGGCGCGCCAGCGATCGATCGATGCCGCCAGCGCAGAGCGCGAAAACTGCGCCGCGCTGATGGCCTTGGCCATGCTGGTCAATCAGCCGGTCTTGCCGACGCTGCTGCCCGATGCGATGGCGCTGACGCTGCAGGTCACGCTGCTCGGTCGGCTCGACACGCCGCAGCACTTTCTCGTATCGGCTGCGCTGGCAGCCGAGGGCGGTGCCGCCTTTGCCGACGCCATCGGTCTGTACAAGGAAATGGCTGACTCGCAGGGTGGCAGCGGCTTCAGCTTCCATGACCTCGCCGCCGATCGGGCGGGCAGCAGGTTCGGCCTGCAGATCACACGCCATCCGCTGGCCTTGCAAGCCAGGCTCGCCGCCGGTGTGCAGGAAACCGACCTGATGCCCGCAGCAGCCGACCTGCCAGAAACCCTCAGCGCCGCTGAATTCCAGCGCCGCTTCGGTGGTGTGAATGGACCAGCATACCGGCAGATGATGGCCGAGATCGACGCCAGGCTGGACCGCTTGAGCCTGCTGGCGCGCTAAAAAGCGCCGCCCGCCAAATTCAGTGCAGCACGAGCAGCGGCAGCTTGCTCCTGGACAACACGTTTTTGGTGTGCGAGCCGAACAGCAGTTCACCCAGCACACCACGACCATGGGTCAGCATCACGATCAGGTCACAGCCCGAGTTCTCGGCCTGCTCAATGATCGCGCGGTCCACGCCGTCGCTGTGGGCATGCAAGCCGGTAAACACCACGCCTGCCTCGTTGGCTTTCTGCTCGAAACGCGTGAGAACCGCGCGTGCGTGCTCGTCGGTACGCTCGACATGACGCCGCGCTGCCAATGCGTAGCTCTGCATCGGCATGGTGTCGGTGGGCATCGGCGAATCGGGCTCGACCACGAAACCGGTGATCGCAGCACCCAGCTGGCGGGCGAAGTCTATGCTGGCCTGCATCGCGCGCTCACTGAGCGCGCCACCGTCCACCGGCACAAAGAGATTGCGGTACATGACAGCCTTTCGATATCTCGAAGACTGTCACTCTAGGCCTACAAACCTAGGCTTCGCTTGATACGGGTCAAGCGACAGCCGCGCACGGGAACCGCGTCGGTCGTGCGGTCAGTGCGACGCTGCCGAAGCGGGTTCAGCAGCAGGCGCCGCATGGCCCGCTTCGACGTTGTGTTTCTCACCGCCCATGTCGACATCAGCGCCGGACTTGTTCAGGATCCAGACCGCGACAGCGGCGAATAAAATGAAACCCAGCAGGATTTTCCACATAGAGACTGACGATTGAAGTTGGAGCGCGTGTGCGCGGACTGACACTGTGACGCATGGATCGGGTCTGCGGTCCATGCGTCACCCGGGACACGCCCGGGTGACAGTCCTGGCGCCGGGCCGAGGCCCGGTGGCTGGAGATCAGTCGTTGGCGTAGATGTCCACGTCCTTGGTCTCCTTGACGAACAGCATGCCGACGACAAAAGTCATCGCGGCGATGATGATCGGGTACCACAGCCCGCTGTAGATATTGCCTTGCGCAGCGACGATCGAGAACGAGATCGCCGGCAGGAATCCGCCGAACCAGCCGTTGCCGATGTGGTACGGCAGGCTCATCGAGGTGTAGCGAATGCGGGTCGGGAAGAACTCCACCAGCATCGCGGCGATCGGGCCGTAGACCATCGTCACATAGATCACCATGATGGTCAGGATCAACACCAGCATCCACCAGTTGTACGAACCCGCGACGATCGGGTCGGCCTTGGCCGGATAGCCCGCATCGTTGAGCGCGCCACGGACTTCCTTCTCGAAGCGTGCCTTCTCCTCCTTGCCGCCAGGCGCCTTGGCGTCATAGCCGGCCACGGCCTTGTCGCCGACCTTGACGGTGGCGACCGAGCCAGCCGGGCCGTCGACCTTGTCGTAGTTCACGCCCGCATTGGCCAGGTAGCTGCGCGTGACGTCACAGGCGTTGGTGAACACCTTGGTGCCGGTCAGGTTCAGCAGCAAGCCGCAGTCGGCCGGGTCCGAGACCACCGTGACGGGTGACTTCTGGATCGCGGCCTGCAGCTTCGGGTTGCCATAGGTGGTCAGCGCATTGAACAGCGGGAAGTAGGTCAACGCGGCGATCAGGCAACCAGCCATGATGATGGGCTTGCGGCCGATCTTGTCCGACAGTGAGCCGAAGATGATGAAGAACGGTGTGCCCAGAATCAGCGAGATCGCGATCAGGATGTTGGCCGTCGGCCCGTCAATCTTCAGGAAGGTCTGCAGGAAGAACAAGGTGTAGAACTGACCCGTGTACCAGACCACAGCCTGGCCGGCGGTGCCGCCGATCAACGCCAGAATCACGATCTTCAGGTTGCCCCATTGGCCGAAGGACTCGGTCAGCGGTGCTTTCGAGGTCTTGCCCTCGGCCTTCATCTTCGTGAACGCCGGCGACTCGCTGAGCTTGAGCCGGATCCAGACCGAGATGATCAGCAGCAGGCCCGAGAACGCATACGGAATGCGCCAGCCCCAGGCCACGAATTCCTTCTCGCCGACCGTCAACCGGGTGCCCAGGATCACCATCAGCGCGAGCATCAAGCCCACCGTGGCAGTCGTCTGGATCCACGCGGTATAGGCGCCGCGCTTGTCATGCGGGGCATGCTCGGCCACATAGGTGGCAGCACCGCCGTACTCGCCGCCCAGTGCCAGACCTTGCAGCAGACGCAGCGAGATCAGTGCGATCGGTGCAGCCAAGCCCCAGGTCGCGTAGTTGGGTAGAAAGGTCACCAAAAAAGTCGACAGACCCATGATCAGGATCGTCACCAAGAAGGTGTATTTGCGTCCGACCAGGTCGCCGAGACGGCCGAAGATGATCGCGCCGAAAGGCCGCACCGCGAAACCGGCAGCGAAAGCCAGCAGCGTGAAGATGTCGCGTGTCGCCGGGTCGAGCGCGGTGAAGAAGTTGGCGGCGATGATCGCCGACATCACGCCGAAGAGATAGAAGTCGTACCACTCGAACACCGTCCCGAGAGACGAGGCGAAGATGACCATCTTCTCGTCTTTCGGGATAGGCCTCGAGCCCGAACTCATTCCCGCGCCTGCAGATCCTGAGGATGCCATGTCGATTGCTCCGTTGTGTTCTTGGGAAAAAGGACACGACGATCAACGCAATGCCCCCAGGGCGCACTGTGCAGCCCCAGGCTGACCAATTGCTGACGCAGCACAGACCGTGAAAACCATCCGAAAAAGGCCGGTCTTCATAGGTAAAACTCTGTTAATTCCCAGACTACATCGAATTCGAAATAAGCGTAAACCCTTAGATTCTTTGGTGGATTTTTGGCTACATCAGACCCCGGGTCCGCGCAGCGTGCGCTGTAGTCCAGCGGGCTGTTGGCCAGCCTGCGCCCAAGCGGGGCCGTCGAACCAGGCATCGCCCAGCAACGCGGCACGCAGCATCGGCAAGGCATCCTGGCCGAAGAAGGCCTTGTCTTCGCAGACCAGCGTGGGCACGCCGAACAAACCTGCGGCTGCTGCCGCCTCAGTGCGTTGGCGCAACTCGGCCTTGACTTCGGCGCATGACGGGTCACGCAGCGGTGCCAGCTGCTCGGTCAGCGCCCCCAAGGCCACCGCTTCGTTCGGGTCGGCCCCGTCGCGACACCAGACATGTCGGAACAGCAGTTCGACGACCCGTCGGCTGGGCGTGCCGCCGGCCGGCGCCGTGGCGAGCGCCAGTCGCTGCAGCGCCAGCGGATTGAAGGGATGCGGCCGCGGCAGTTGCAGGCAGCTGCCTTGCTGCTGCGCCAACCAGGCAACCTGGCGGTATGTCCACGCACGCTTGGGTGCTATCTCGGCAGGCCCTTTCTGACCCCAATGGCCCAGCAGTCCGGCCAGCAGCAGCGGCTGGTAGTCGACCGCCACACTGCAGCCTTCCAGCGCCTGGGGCAAGCGCTCAAACGCCAGCCAGGCGTAGGGCGAGAGGACATCGAAGTGAAAGCTGATGCGTTTCATCGGGTTCAGGCCTCAGGTCGGGTTTGTTCGGCGCTTGCGTTGCGGACCCGCGAAGCGAGCCGGCGCTGCGCCAGGCCTTGCAGCACCCCGCGCTTGGCGGCATCGTCGAGCGTGGCCCAACTGGCGATCTCGTCCAGCGTGCGCAGGCAGCCCAGACACCAGCCACTGGCCTCGTCCATCTGGCACAGGCTGACGCAAGGGCTTGCCACGGCGCGCGGCGCAGTCACAGGGCTTGCACCACATCGGCCACCGGCGCGCCGGTCAGTGCAACCAGTTCGGCAGGCGCCAAGCAGAACACGCCGTTCGGGTGGCCGGCTGCCGCCCAGACCTCGCCAAAGCGAAACAGCTCCTGGTCGATCAACACCACCGGCGTGCAGGCATGGGCCACCGGCGCAACGCCGCCGATCGAAAAACCGGTCTGCTGTTTGACGAAAGCCGCGTCAGCGCGGCCCAGGTCGGTCGGCGCCAGGCCGAGTTGCACCGCCACCTTGTGCAGGTCGACCCGGCGGTCGCCCGAGGTCACGACCAGCACCGCGACGCCGTCGACCAGACGCCGAAAGATCACGCTCTTGGCGATCTGACCGGTCTGCACCTCGAGCGCGGTGGCCGCCTCTTCGCAAGTCCGCACCGAGGTCTCGAGCCAGCGAGGTTCATGGCGATGCCCGCGCTCGACCAGCCAGCGCGCGACACGCCGAAAACCCTCAGGCCGCAACACATCGACCTGCGCCATGCTCATGCAAAAACCCGGCCGCGCTTGATCAGCAGCGCCTTGCCGGCGCGCGAGACCGGCGCCCGACCCAGCACGTCAGAGATGAAGCCCCCCGCATCGACCAGCGCATCGAGGTCGACCCCGGTGTCTATGCCCATGCCGCGCAGCATGAACACCACGTCCTCGGTCGCGACATTGCCGGTCGCACCTTTCGCGAAAGGGCAGCCACCCAGACCAGCGACGCTGGTGTCGAAGGTGTGGACGCCCATCTGCAAGCAGGCGTTGATATTGGCCAGCGCCTGGCCATAGGTGTCGTGGAAATGGCCGCTGACCTCGTGCAAGGGGTAATGCTTGAGCGCACGCTCCATCGCCGCCTGCACCTGGCGCGGTGTGCCCACGCCGATCGTGTCGGCCACGCCGCAATGGTGCACACCGATCGCCTTGAACAGCTTGACCAGGTGCTCGACCTCGTCAGCGCTGACCTCGCCTTGGTAAGGGCAGCCCAGCGCGCAGGAGATGGCCGCCCGAACCTTGAGCCCGGCCTCGCGTGCCGCGGCGACCACCGGCGCAAAGCGCTCGATGCTCTCTTCGATGCTGCAGTTGATGTTGCGCCGGCTGAAAGCCTGGGTGGCGGCGCCGAACACCACCACTTCGTCCGGACGCGTGGCCGCGCCGCCGGCCAGCGCGGCTTGCAGGCCCAGCATGTTGGGCACCAGCACGCTGTAGCGAACGCCCGGATGGCGCACGATCGCGGCCATCACCTGGGCGTTGTCGGCCATCTGCGGTACCCATTTCGGGCTGACATAGCTGGTGACCTCGATCTCGCGCAAGCCGGCGTCCTGCAACCGTTGCACCAACTCGACCTTGTGCGCCGCCGCCACCGGCAGCGCCTCGTTCTGCAAGCCGTCGCGCGGACCGACTTCGACCAGGGTGACGCGTTCTGGAATCATGGTTTGGCCTTTCAAGCCGCAAGATTATGGCGGTGCAATCAGTCCTGCAGCCGCAGCAGGTCGCCGCCTTCGGCGACCTGGTCTCCCACCGTGTACAGCAACTCGGCGACCACGCCGTCGCGCGGCGCATTCAGCGTGTGCTCCATCTTCATCGCCTCCATCACCGCCAGCGCCTGGCCTTGACTCACGGACTCGCCCGGCTTGACCAGATAGGCGATCACCTTGCCAGGCATCGGTGCGCTCAAGCGGCCGCCCTCGGCAGCACCCTCGCCGGCATGGGCGATCGCGTCGATCTGGCGCAGCACCGCGCTGGCTTCGGGCGCGAACACCGCCACCCGTTCGCCGTGGCCGTAGACCACCAAGCGCAACCTGCGCTGGCCCAGCGTGAGTTCATGGACCGCGCTGGAGCGGTCCGCTCGGGGCCGCAGCAGCAAGGGCCAGCGATCGCTGCCGATCTGCAGTTCCAAGCGCGCATCGGCCGCGCTGCTGTGCGGCCGCGCCAGCGCAACCGCATGCACCGCACCGGCGTGCTCGATGTCGAAATGCCGGCGCGCCCCGCCGTGCAAACGCCAGCCATCGCGCCGCGACCAGGGGTCGGCGCCGGCCAGCGCCTGCTCCTGGCTCAAGGCGCGCGCGACCACGCCGGCCGCTGCAATCTCCAGCGCCAGCGGCGGCTGGTTCAGCAGCACGGCGCGCTCGCGCTCGATCAGCGCGGTGTCGAGGTCGGCCGTGGCAAATGCGGTGCTGCGCACGACCCGGCGCAAGAACGCGACGTTGCTGTGCAGGCCGACGATGTGGGTGGCCGCGAGAGCCGCGTCGAGACGCGCCAGCGCCTGGTCCCGGTTCTCGCCCCAGACGATGAGCTTGGCGATCATCGAGTCGTAATGCGGGCTGATCGCGTCGCCCTCGCCGACGCCGGCATCGACCCGCACCGGGTCTTGCGCGCTCGTGCGCTCGAACGCTACATGCGGCGGCCAGCGCAGCACGTCCATCTTGCCGGTCGCCGGCAAGAAACCGCCGTCGGGGTTCTCGGCGCAGATGCGGGCTTCGATCGCATGGCCGTGAATCGCCAGCTCGTGCTGGCGCAGCGGCATCGGCTGGCCTGCGGCCACGCGCAGCTGCCACTCGACCAGATCGAGCCCGGTGACCGCCTCGGTGACCGGGTGCTCGACCTGCAGCCGGGTGTTCATCTCCATGAAGTAGAAGCGCAGGTCGCCGTCATCGAGCTGCTCGGCGATGAACTCCACCGTGCCCGCACCGACATAGCCCACGGCTTTGGCCGCCGCCACCGCGGCAGCGCCCATCTCGGCGCGGCGCTCGGCGCTCAGGCCCGGCGCAGGGGATTCCTCGAGCACTTTCTGGTGGCGGCGCTGCACCGAGCAGTCGCGCTCGAAGAGGTGGAGGCAGCTGCCGTGGCTGTCGCCAAAGACCTGGATCTCGATGTGGCGCGGCCGCAGCACATAACGCTCAACCAGCACATGGTCGTCGCCAAAGCTCGACCTGGCCTCGCGCTGGCACGAGGCGAGCGCAGCGCCGAAGTCCTCGGCGCGGTCGACACGGCGCATGCCCTTGCCACCGCCGCCAGCGCTGGCTTTGATCAGCACGGGATAGCCGATGCGCGCAGCTTCGGCAGCCAGCAACGCGGGATCGTTGTCCTGGCCGTGGTAGCCCGGCACCAGCGGCACGCCGGCTTTCTCCATCAAGGTCTTCGCAGCGGACTTGCTGCCCATCGCAGCAATCGCTTCGGGCGGCGGGCCGATGAAGACGACGCCAGCGTCGATGCAGTCGCGCGCGAAACCCGCGTTCTCGGACAGGAAGCCATAGCCCGGATGCACAGCCTGGGCGCCGGTGGCAAGCGCTGCGGCGAGGATGCGGTCGGCACGCAGGTAGCTGTCGCGCGGCGTCGCACCGCCGATCGCCACCGCCTCGTCGCAAGCCAGCACATGGCGCGCACCGGCATCGGCATCGGAGTACACCGCTACGGTGCGGATGCCCAGGCGGCGCGCAGTGGCCGCCACGCGGCAGGCGATCTCACCTCGATTGGCAATCAGGATCTTCTTGAACATGTTCAGCTCCATCGCGTTGAGATCGCCTGCTTGCGCATCGCGCAGCATTCGTTTTGGCGTCGCCGCCCCGGGATGCGCCCGCGCTCACCGCGATGAGCCATCAGGATCTTATGAAACATGGTTGTCCTCGGTCCTTGGGTCAGCGAGAAGGCTGGTATTTCATGCCAACGCCCGAACCACTTGGTCATCGACCGTGTAGGGCGAGCAAGCCTGGCGGCCCTGCCGGGCCCGATCGCTGCGAAGCGGCAAACGGTCCAGGTCGCCAAGCTGCGCGAAACCGCTGGCAGGCGGGGCCGGCAGGTCAGAGACCAAGGCAACCGGATGAAGCACGCGGGTCGGCAAACCGGCCGCGTCAAGCGCCGCGATGACCCTGGGCAGCCATATCGGCAGCCCGGCTTGCGACCCGAACATCGCGTGCGAATCGCTGCCAAAACGGCCAAATGCGACCAACTCGGCACGGCCGCCGGCATCGAGATAGCGCTGGTGCGCCTCCTGCCAGACATCGGGCGCGAAGAAACTGTCGTTGTCCCCGTAAAACCAGATCGACGGCAGGCGGGTCGCTCGCCCATAGTCGCCGATGGCCGCAACCAGACCGCGCTGCCAGGCGGTGCAACCCTCTTGCCGCAGCCCGCCGGCAAAGTTCAGCAGCAGCCTTGTGCCGGGATGCGGTGCCTGACCATAGGCCAGCGTCGTCAGCCCACCGTGAGACTGGCCTGCGACGACATTTCGCGAGACATCGGCCCAAGGCTGGGAGCCCAGCCAGTCAAGGGTGCGGTGCACCGAGCGCGCTTGCTGCTCGCCATTGCTCGCGACATTGCAGCCGCCAGAGATTTCTCTGCCACCAGACTTCGAAAAACCCTGGCGCATCGGGACCACGACGGCCCAGCCACGCTGCACGAACTCGGCAGCGGCCACCACCGGCCGGTAGCGACCTTGCAGCTTGGCATTGCCCGATGCCCGGCCGTGGTTGATCAGCAAGATGGGGAAAGGCCCATCACCTGGCGGTCGGTACACCGTGACCTCGAGCTCGGGCTCGGTAAAACCGCCACTGGGCACCTGCAACACCGATTCACCCAGCGCGGCATTGAGCTCCTGGGCCGACGCTGCCAAAGCCAGCAGCAGGCCCAGCAAGCCAAGCGACAAGGTCCGCAGGCCAGCGATGGCCGCAAAGGATCGGGCCTGGCGCCAGACCGCCGCAGCCCCGACCCAAGACAAAGGCACAGGCCAGCCGAATCCGCCGGGCTGCGCCGCCGTGGCGGCAAGAGAGAGGTCGATGCTGGCCAATTGCGCTGCGCTCACATCCGGAACACGCCGAACTTCGTCTCGGGGATCGGCGCGTTCAGGCTCGCACTCAAACCCAGCGCCAGCACGCGCCGGGTGTCGGCCGGATCGATCACGCCGTCGTCCCAGAGCCTGGCGCTGGCGAAATAGGGGTGACCTTGCACCTCGTATTGGGCGCGGATCGGCGATTTGAAATCGGCTTCTTCCTCGGCGCTCCACTGCCCGCCGCGGCTCTCGATGCCGTCGCGCTTGACGGTGGCGAGCACGCTGGCGGCCTGCTCGCCACCCATCACGCTGATGCGGGCGTTGGGCCACATCCAAAGAAAACGTGGCGAGTAGGCGCGCCCGCACATGCCGTAGTTGCCGGCGCCGAAAGAGCCGCCGATGATCACCGTGAATTTGGGCACCGCCGCGCAGGCCACCGCAGTCACCAGCTTGGCGCCAGCGCGCGCGATGCCGTCGTTTTCGTACTTGCGCCCGACCATGAAGCCGGTGATGTTCTGCAGAAAGACCAGCGGGATCTTGCGCTGGCAGCACAGCTCGATGAAGTGCGCACCCTTGTTGGCGCTCTCGGCGAACAGGATGCCCTGGTTGGCGACGATGCCCACCGGCATGCCCTCGATATGCGCGAAGCCGCAGACCAGCGTGGCGCCGTAGCGTGACTTGAACTCGTCGAACACGCTGTCGTCGACGATGCGGGCGATGATCTCGCGCACGTCGTATTGCTTGCGGGTGTCGGTCGGCACCACGCCATGCAGCTCTGCGGCTGCATACCTGGGCGGCGTAGGCAGCTGCAACAGCAGCGGCTGCGGCTTGACGCGGTTCAAGCGCCCCACGGCCTGGCGCGCCAGCGCCAGCGCATGCAGGTCGTTTTCGGCCAGGTGGTCGGCAACACCCGACAGCCGGGTGTGCACGTCGCCGCCACCCAACTCCTCGGCGCTGACCACCTCGCCGGTGGCGGCCTTGACCAAGGGCGGGCCGCCGAGAAAAATTGTTCCCTGGTTCTTGACGATGATGGCCTCGTCGCTCATCGCCGGCACATAAGCACCGCCCGCGGTGCAAGAGCCCATCACGACCGCGATCTGCGCAATGCCCTGCGCCGAGAGATTGGCCTGGTTGTAGAAGATGCGGCCGAAGTGGTCGCGATCCGGGAACACCTCGTCTTGGTTGGGCAGGTTGGCGCCGCCCGAGTCGACCAGGTAGATGCAAGGCAGGTGGTTCTGCGCCGCGATCTCCTGTGCCCGCAAGTGCTTCTTGACGGTCAGCGGGTAATAGGTGCCCCCCTTGACGGTGGCATCGTTGCAGACGATCAGGCAGTCGACGCCCGAAACGCGGCCGATGCCGGCGATCAGGCCGGCGCAGGGCGCCGCGTCACTGCCGTCCTTCTCGGGGTACATGCCCAACGCAGCCAGCGGCGCGATCTCGAGGAAAGGCGTGTCGGGATCGAGCAGGCGTTCGACCCGCTCGCGCGGCAGCAGCTTGCCCCGGCCCAGGTGTTTGGCGCGGGCCTGAGCACCGCCGCCCTCGGCGATCCGCGCGAGTTGGCGGTTGAGATCGGCCACCAGCAACTGCATCGCCGCAACATTGGCGCGGAAGTCCTCTGAACGGGGGGTGAGCTTGCTTTGCAGTTGGGCCATGCGGTCTCCAGCGCCGGTTTTTCGGACTTCTTTCGGGATTGCCTCTGACTTGCTGCTCGGCATGGGTGCGAACGGCTTGGTCGAAGCAACACCCAGATTATCGATTGACGTTCACGTCAACACCAAGCTGACCCTGCCGCGCGAGCGCGCTTGAAGCGTTCATTCGAGAATCCAAGCACCGCATGCGGCAGGTACGGCGCCTCGTCATTCGTCCTTCTGCCAAACCACGCCATCCTCGTTGAGGATCGCATCGAGCGGCACGTCGTGCGGCTCGGCAGCCAGCCAGGGCACAAAGCCATGGCCGTAGCCCAGGCCAACGGTGTAGGGGCGGGGTTGCAGCGCGGCCAGCGTGCGGTCGTAGAAACCACCGCCATAGCCCAGCCGGGTGCCATCCGGGCCGTAACCGACGCAGGGCACCAGCAGCAGTGCGGGCTCGAAGGCCTCGGTGTCCTTGGGCTTGGGGATGCCAAACGCATCCTCCTCCATCGGGCACCCCGGATACCAGATGTGGAAGCTCAGCTGCTTGGTGTCGCGGTTGATCACCGGCAGACCGATGCGGCGCTCGGGTGCGGCCTCGCTCCAACGGTAGAGCGCCGGCAGCGCGTCGAACTCGCCCTTGATCGGCCAATAAGCGCCCACCGAGTTCTCGTTGCGGCCGACCAGCCAGACCCGCAGCACCTGCTGAAGATGCACCGCGCGCTCATGCCGGTCGACCATCGCCAGGCGCTCGGCCTGCAGTTGCCGGCGCAACTGGCGCTTGTCCTGGGTGGGTTCGAAGCTGAGGCGGTAGGTGGAGCTCATGGTCTGGATTGTCAGTCACCGGCAGGCTGCGCAGCTCTACACTGCCCGGCATGGTGCTTGCTGATGCCTTTGTCGCGCATTGCCTGGAGTTGCTGTCGGTAACAGGGCCGGCGCGCGCCCGGCGCATGTTCGGCGGCCACGGCCTGTACATCGATCAGCACTTCGTCGCATTGATCGCCGACGGCACGCTTTATCTGAAGGCCGATGAAGCCGCCAGGCCGGCCTTCGAAGCCGCCGGATGCCGGTATTTCAGCTACACATCGGCGGGTGTCAGGCGAGCAGTGATGGCCTGGTGGAGCGCGCCCGACGACGCGATGGAGTCCCCCGCGCAGATGCTGCCCTGGGCCAGGTTGGCGATGGCCTCGGCGCTGCGAGCGGCCGCCACCAAACGCCCCGCGCTAGCCCGCAAGCCGCGCGCCACGAGTTCCCGAAGTGGCGCCGTCTGACCTAGCATCGGGTCTTGCCACCACAGGCCACACCATGCTCAAGCTCGCCATCGGCAACAAGAACTACTCGTCCTGGTCGATGCGGCCCTGGGTGCTGCTGCGCCACTTCGGCATCGCGTTCCAGGAAGAGATGCTGCGTTTCGACGGCTTCGGACCCGACTCTCGCTTCAAGCAGGCGGTGGGCCAGCTATCGCCGGTGGCCAAGGTGCCCGTGCTGGTGCATGACGACCTCGTGGTGTGGGACACCCTGGCGATTGCCGAGTACCTGGCCGAGTACGCCGCCGAGCATTTCCCCGAGCACGCGCTGTGGCCTCGCGACCAGGCCGCGCGCGCCCGCGCCCGCTCGCTGTGCGCCGAAATGCACAGCGGGTTCTCGGCGCTGCGCAACGCCTGCCCGATGAACATCGAGGCCTCGCTGCCTGAAGTAGGTGCGCAAGTGCTGGCACAGCAGCCGGCGGTGGCGGCCGACTTGGCGCGGCTGGTAGCGATGTGGCGTGCTGCGTTGGCCAGCAGCGGTGGACCTTTCCTGTTCGGCGCTTATTCGATCGCCGATGCCTACTATGCACCCGTGGTCGCCCGGCTTCGCGGCTACTGCCTGCCGCTGCCGGCCGACCTGGTCGACTACGCCGACAGGCTGTGGGCCAGTGCCGGCGTGACGGCCTGGGTGCAGGACGCGTTGGCAGAGGCGCAATTCCTGGCCTTCGAAGAGCCTTACCGGACCGCACGATAAAGCACCCTGGGCCGGCGTTGCAACACCGGTCAAGGTCAGCAAACTGCCCGGGCGCTGCGTTACAGTGGACGGCTGGCCGGGCCTTGCGCCCGGCCCCAAACCCACTCACAGCGCGCCCCTATCGATGAACGGCTGGCTGCCCAGTTTGCGAACCTGCCTGATGATGGGCTTGACTGCCGGCCTGCTCGGCTTGGTTGGGAGCGCGCGGCCCGCAAAGGCGCAGGCCGGTGGTCTCGACAGCACGGTGATCGAGGCGCGCGAAGCGGCCCGCAAACAAGACCGCAGCCGCCTGGCTGCCGCGCGGGCTGTGATGCAGGCAGGTGCCCACCCGCTTGCGTCCTGGGTCGAGTACTGGGACTTGAGCAACCGGCTGACCACGGCACAGGTCGATGAGGTCGAGGCTTTCTATGCGCGCTGGAGCGGCAGCTATGTCGAAGACAGGCTGCGCAACGACTGGCTGCTGGAACTCGGCCGGCGCCAGGACTGGCCAGCGCTGGTGCGCGACTACCCGCGGTTCAGGATGAACGACGACCGTGAGGTCAGCTGCTGGTGGTTGTTCACCGAGCAACTGGCCGGGCGCGACGTGCGCGAGGCCGCGCGCAGCGCCTGGTGGGCTCAGAAGGAGCTCGACGAAGGCTGCAAGCTGCTGGCCAGCGCGATGGTCGAGGCCAAGCGGTTCACGCCCGATGATGTCTGGCACAAGGCCAGGCTGGCGCTGGAATCCCAACGTCCGGCCGCCGCCAAGGCCGCGGTCGGTTTGCTCGGTCCGGTCGCTGCAGCCCAAGCCAACGAGGCGATCGACCACCCGACGCGCCACCTGCAGCGCAGCCCGGGCGCATCCAAAATGTCGCAGGAACTGCGCTTGTTGGCGCTGCTGCGCCTGGCCAGCACCGATCCAGACGCTGCCGCCGCACAACTCGGCAGCGACCGGCCGAAGCTCGGCCCGTCGCAAGCCGCCTGGGCCTGGGCCTACACCGGCAGGCAGGCGGCGTTTCGGCTCTCGGCCGACGCGGCCAAGCACTACCAGCAAGCCTGGGCCCTGCTGCGCGGCGGCGAGGCCCGCTCGCCCGGCTGGAGCGACGACACCCTGGCCTGGGGCGTGCGCGCCTCGCTGCGCAGCCTGGCACCTGCGCAGCGCTGGCCGTTGGTGCTGCACCTGGTCGAGGCGATGAGCCCGTCCGAGCAACGCGACCCGGCCTGGGCTTACTGGAAGTCGCGCGCGCTGCAGGCCAGCGCGCTCGAAGGCGCGGCGGGCGAGGCACAGCGCGCCGAGGCCAGGCGTGGCCTCGAGACCTTGGCTGGCGCGCTCAATTTCTATGCCGCACTGGCCAGCGAAGACCTGGGCTTGACGCCCACGCTGCCGGCAGCACCCGCGCCGTCGACGGCCGCGGAGCGCGATGCGGCCAAGGCCCACCCCGGCCTTGGCCGTGCGCTGCTGCTGGTCGACCTGGGCCTGCGCGACGAGGCGAGGCGGGAGTGGAACTTCTCGCTGCGCGGCATGACGGACCGCGAACTGCTCGCGGCGGCCCGATGGGCCTGCGACCGCAGCGACTGGCAGCTGTGCATCAACACCGCCGAGCGCAGCCGCGGCGAGATCGACACCGCGCTGCGTTACCCGATGCCGTTCGCCGCCGACATCCAGCAGGCCGCCGTGGCCGCGGGTCTGGAGCCGGCACTGGTGTTTGGTCTGATCCGGCAGGAGACGCGTTTCATGCCGCAGCTGCGCTCGAGCGCGGGCGCGTCGGGCCTGATGCAGGTCATGCCGGCCACCGCGCGCTGGGTCGCCAAGAGGATCGGCCTGGACTGGCGCAACCCCGAGCAAATCCATGACCCGCTGGTCAACCTCAAGCTTGGCACGAGCTACCTCAAGCTGGTGCTCGACGACTTGGGTGGCTCGCAAGCCATGGCGGCCGCGGCCTACAACGCCGGCCCGGGACGACCCAGGCGCTGGCGCGAGGGCCCGTTGCTCGACGCGGCGATCTGGGCCGAGAACATCCCGTTCAACGAGACCCGCGATTACGTCAAGAAGGTGCTGTCGAACGCCACGGTCTACAGCGCCCTGCTCGGCAGCCAGAAGCAGCCCTTGCTGCGCCAGCGACTCGGCGCGAACATCGGCCCGCGCGAAGTCGGCGCACCCGTCAACACCGAACTGCCCTGAGCCATGAAAAAAATC
>CALQBT020000012.1 GCA_943328885.2 Bordetella parapertussis
GTGATCAACAACTACAGCTTCGACGGTGCCGACGACAGGCTTGGCGCCTCGGCGACCTTTGCCGGCGATCTGGCGTCTGGTCCTTCGGTGACCGTCAAAGGGTACCTGCTGACGGGTTCAACATGGGGCCTTGAAGAGGTCCAACGGAGTGGCGATGCCCTGGGCGTCAATTCGACTCCTGGCGACACCGGCACCGGCGGGCAATTAGGCTCACGCGTCGAAGGCTTGCTGTTCGACCTGGGGGCCGTGATGCGCGGTTCGATCAAGTTGGACTTCTCGGCGTTCACAGGCAGTGACAACGCCGACATCTGGGCGAGCACGAGCGACATGATCGTCAATGGTTTTGCTGGGGCGACCCAGTTGGCGGACAACAGTTTTATCAACCCCTTCACGTCGAACAGCCTGAGCTTCCGTTACATTTTTGTCGCCAACACTGCCACGCCTAGCAATGGGGCATGTGACTCGACGCGACAACAGACGACTTCGAACTGCTTCAGGATCGACAACCTGCAAGTGGTGCCTGAACCCGGCTCGCTGGCCTTGGTCAGCACTGCGTTACTGCTCGCCGGCGCGCTTCGTCGCCGCCGCAGCCTGTAGCCATGGCGTCTGGCTGCAATCCAGTGTCCCCGCGCTAGCAAGCTTCGGGGATGAAAAGGGCCTCGCTTCCGAAGCGCCTTGCCCGTTCAGCAGAACCGAGCCGAAGGCGCTGAAAGTGCGGCGCTGAGCGCGACTCGAGACTGTCAAGAATTTCGACAGGCTCAGGCGCTCGGCGCCGGCACCGCCCAGCGCTTGGTCACGTCGCCCTTGGCGTTGGTGCTTTCCAGTTGCACGCCAAAGCCCCACAGCCTCGCCACGTGCCTGAGCACCTCCTGCGCACTGTCATCGAGCGGTCGGTTGTTGTGCTGGAAGTGGCGCAAGCTCAGTGAGCGGTCACCGCGCAGGTTGACGTTCCAGACCTGGATATTGGGCTCGCGTGCGCCCAGGTCGTACTGCTGCGACAGCGCTTCCCGCACCCGCCGGTAGCCTGCATCGTCGTGGATCGCGCTGACTTCGAGCTCGCTTTGTTGCTCGTCGTCGTGGATCGCGAACAACCTGAAGTCGCGCATCAACTTCGGGCTGAGGTACTGGCCGATGAAGCTTTCGTCCTTGAAGTTGCGCATCGCCGCATCCAGCGTGGGCACCCAGTCAGCACCGGCGATGGCAGGAAACCACTCGCGGTCTTCGTCGGTCGGATGCTCGCAGATGCGCTTGATGTCGGTGAACATCGCAAAACCCAGCGCGTAGGGGTTCAAGCCGGCGTAGTTCCGGTCGCCGACGCTCGGCTGGTAGACCACGTTGGTGTGCGACTTCAGCCACTCGATCATCAAGCCGTCGCTGAGGTAGCCGTCGTCGTACATCTGGTTGAGCAAACGGTGGTGCCAGAACGTCGCCCAGCCCTCGTTCATCACCTGGGTCTGGCGCTGGGGGTAGAAATACTGCGCCACCTTGCGCACGATACGCAGGATCTCGCGCTGCCAGGGCTCAAGCAGTGGCGCGTTCTTCTCGATGAAGTACAGCAGGTTCTCCTGCGGTTCCTCGGGAAAACGCCGCGCTTCCAAGGGCTCGTCAGCCTTCTCGGCACGCTTGGGCAGCGTGCGCCACAAGTCATTGACCTGGCGCTGGGCATAGGCCTAGCGGTCCTTGCGTTCGGCGAGCTCCTGCGCCAGAGACTTGCGGCTGGGCCGGCGGTAACGGTCGACGCCATGGTTCTGCAGCGCGTGGCAGGAGTCGAGAAATTCCTCCACCACCTGCTGACCGTGGCGCTCCTCGCACTCGGCGACATAGTTCCTGGCATAGACCAAGTAGTCGATGATCGAAGACGCGTCGGTCCACATCCGGAACAGGTAATTGCCCTTGAAAAAGCTGTTGTGGCCATAGGCGGCGTGGGCGATCACCAGCGCCTGCATCGCCATCGTGTTCTCCTCCATCAGATAGCTGATGCAAGGGTTGGCGTTGATCACGATCTCGTAGGCCAGTCCCATGTGGCCGCGCTTGTAGTTCTTCTCGGTGCTGATGAACTCCTTGCCGTAGCTCCAGTGGCGGTAAGTCACCGGCATGCCCACGCTGGCATAGGCATCCATCATCTGCTCGGCGGTGATGACCTCGAGCTGGTTCGGGTAGGTATCGAGACCAAAGCGCCGGGCCGTGTCGCGGATCACGTCGTGGTAGTCGTCGATCAGCTCGAAGGTCCAGTCGCTGGGCGAAGCCAGGCGTTGGACCGGCCGGCGCTGTGGCAGCGGGCCGCGCAGCGGGCGTTCTTGGGCGCGCGGCGCATCGTTCGGCGCCACCGCTGGCGGCACAGCGAACTCGGCATGTGACTCAGGCATCGTGTCACGCCGCCTGCGCGGCGCCCTCCTTCTTGAACAGGTCGCGAAAGACCGGGTAGATCTGCGCGGGCTCGACCGCCTTGCGCATCGCGAAGTGGCGATGGCTCGCGCTGAGCTGGCTGTACTCGGCCCACAGGTTCTGCTCCTCCTCGGCCACCTGCACATAGGCGAAGTAACGGCACAGGGGCAGGATGTTCTCGGCCAGCAGTTCGCGGCAACGGCCCGAGTCGTGATGCCAGTTGTCGCCATCGCTGGCCTGGGCACCGTAGATGTTCCACTCGCTGGGCGAGTAGCGAGCGCGGATGATCTCCTCCATCAGCACCAGCGCGCTCGAGACCACCGTGCCACCGGTCTCCCGGGCATGGAAGAAGTCCTGCTCTTCGACCTCTTGGGCCTGGGTGTGGTGGCGGATAAAAACGATGTCGATCTTGTCGTAATGCTGTGTCAGGAACAGGTAGAGCAGGATGAAGAAGCGCTTGGACAAGTCCTTGCGCGCCTCGTCCATCGAACCCGAGACGTCCATCACACAGAACATCACCGCCTTGGCGCTGGGCACCGGCACCTTGACCCGGTTGCGGTAGCGCAGATCGATCGGATCGAGATAGGGAATTCGACCCAGCCTTGCACGCAAAGCCTCGATCTTGTCCTCGAGCAGCAAGATCTCGCCCTCGGCGCTGACATCCCCGGCCAACGCAGCAGCGCGGTTGATCGCAAGCCGGGCCTCAAGCTCGGCGAGCTCGCGCCGTGAATCCGACCCGGTCGCGATACGCCGACCGATGGCGCCGCGCAGTGAACGCACCACATCCAGGTTATTGGGTGTGCCGTCACTGGAAAATCCGGCGCGATGGGTCTTCCACTCAGGCACTTCGGCCAGCTGGGTCCGGGTCAGGCGTGGCAGCGCCAGATCCTCGAAGAAGACCTGCATGAACTCCTCCTTGCTCAGCGCGAAGCTGAAGTCGTCTTCGCCCTCGCCCTGGTCGCTGGCCTGTCCCTTGCCGGCGCCACCCTGGCCGCCCTGGCCACCCTGAGGGCGCTTGATCCGGTCGCCCCGCAAGTAGTCCTGGTTGCCGGGGTGCACCATGTCACGCACGCCGCCTTGGCCGTGGTGGAAGACGGGTTCGGACAGGTCTTTCTTGGGGATGCGGACCTCCTCGCCACGTTGAAGATCACGCATGCCGCGGCCGTCGACGGCACGGCGCACGGCCTCCGTGATCTTGTCCTTGTAGCGGCGCATGAAGCGCTCGCGGTTGCCGATCGACTTGTTCTTACCGGCCAATCGGCGGTCGATGATGTGGAGTTGCATGAATCCTCACTGGGTCGCCAAACAAGCTTGGCGCCGGGCCGACAAGCCCAGCGGAGGCCACCCGACACAGACGTCGGGCGGGCCGGTGGGTCAGCTCGACTTGCGAACCCGCAGGTACCACTCGCACAGCAGGCGGACTTGCTTGCCGGTATAGCCCTTGGCGACCATTCGGGTGACAAAGTCCTCGTGCTTTTTGGCCTCGTCGGCGCTGGCCTTGGCGTTGAAGCTGATCACCGGCAGCAGCTCTTCGGTGTTGGAGAACATCTTCTTCTCGATCACCGTGCGCAGCTTCTCGTAGCTGGTCCAGACCGGGTTGTTGCCCTGGTGATTGGCGCGCGCACGCAGCACGAAGTTGACGATCTCGTTGCGGAAATCCTTGGGGTTGGAGATGCCTGCAGGCTTCTCGATCTTCTCGAGCTCGGCGTTGAGCGCGCCGCGGTCAAACACCTCGCCGGTGTCGGTGTCGCGATATTCGTTGTCCTGAATCCAGTAGTCGGCGTAAGTGACGTAGCGGTCGAAGATATTTTGGCCGTATTCACTATAACTTTCAAGATACGCGGTCTGTATCTCTTTGCCGATGAACTCGGCATAGCGCGGTGCCAACTGCTCCTTGATGAAGCCGGTGTATTTCTGCTCGAGGTCGGCGGGGAACTGCTCACGGGCGATCTGCTGCTCGAGCACATACATCAGATGCACCGGATTGGCCGCCACCTCGGCGCTGTCGAAGTTGAACACCTTCGACAGAATCTTGTAGGCGAAACGGGTCGAGACGCCGTTCATGCCCTCGTCGACACCAGCGTAGTCGCGGTATTCCTGGTAGCTCTTGGCGCGCGGGTCGGTGTCCTTGAGGTTCTCGCCGTCGTAGACCTGCATCTTGGAGAACAACGACGAGTTTTCGGGCTCCTTCAGGCGCGTCAGGATCGCAAACTGGCTCATCATTTTGAGCGTTCCCGGTGCGCACTTGGCCTGTTTCAACGAGCTGCTGTTGACGAGTTTTTCGTAGATGTGGATCTCTTCGCTAACTCTCAAGCAGTACGGTACTTTGACAATGTAGATTCGATCCAGGAAAGCCTCGTTGTGCTTGTTGTTGCGGAAGGCCTTCCACTCGCTCTCGTTGCTGTGTGCCAGCACGACGCCATCGAACGGGATCGCGCCAAAGCCCTCGGTGCCCTTGAAGTTGCCTTCCTGCGTCGCGGTGAGCAGTGGGTGCAGCACCTTGATCGGCGCCTTGAACATCTCGACGAATTCGAGCAATCCCTGGTTGGCCAGGCACAGGCCGCCCGAGAAGCTGTAAGCGTCGGGGTCATCCTGGGCGTAGGTCTCGAGCTTGCGGATGTCGACCTTGCCCACCAGCGAGCTGATGTCCTGGTTGTTGTCGTCACCCGGCTCGGTCTTGCTGATGCCGACTTGCTTGAGCACGCTGGGGTGGCGCTTGACGACCTTGAACTTGCGGATGTCGCCGCCGTACTCCTCGAGCCGCTTGACCGCCCAGGGACTGAGGATGCGGTTGAGGTAACGGCGCGAGATGCCGTACTCGCTCTCGAGGATCGCGCCGTCCTCGGCCGCATCAAACAGCCCGAGCGGGCTTTCGTTGACCGGTGAGCCCTTGATGGCGTAGAACGGCACCTCCTGCATCAAGGCCTTGAGGCGCTCGGCGATCGAGCTCTTGCCCCCGCCCACGGGTCCGAGCAGGTAGAGGATCTGCTTGCGCTCCTCCAAGCCCTGCGCGGCATGGCGGAAGTAAGACACCACCTGCTCGATCGCGTCCTCCATGCCGTAGAACTCGGCAAACGCCGGGTAGCGCTTGATCAGCTTGTTGGCGAAGATGCGCGACAGCCGAGGGTCGTTGCGGGTGTCGACCATCTGCGGCTCGCCGATCGCGCGCAGCATGCGCTCGGCGGCCGAGGCATAGGCCAGGGGATTTCGTTTGCACTCGGCGAGGTAGTCTTCGAGCGACAACTCCTCTTCACGGGTGCGTTCGTAACGGGCGGCAAAGCTGCTGATGATGTCCATGAAGGCCTCCTGGGTCGGACACAGCGTCGAAGTGGGCGGGGGCCCTCTCGGCGGCGGGGAAGATCTGATGACGTCCCGGCTTCACAGGCCAGGGCGCCATCAGAGCTTTCCGGTCAGCGCATTGCGTTGTCGAATCAGCAGTCGCCAGTTTGGATCGATCTGGCAGGCGTCGATCGGTCGAGAAAGCCTGGTTTCTCCGCGCAGTTCAGCGCCGGAGCATGCGCCATGCCGGCAGCGCCTGGCGTGTCTTGTGAGGGACGCCGGGCCGGAAGATGGCGTGCACGAGATGGCGTGCACGAGATGGCGTGCACGGTCGGCCTGGCCGTCGAAGACAGCGCAGGCGCTTGCCTGGATGCTGCGGCGAGGACCCGCCGCTGGGCCGGGCTCAGCGCTCGGTCGCGCCCAGCTTGTCGAGAAGCCCGTTGAGCTCTTCGAGCGAGCCGAAGGCGATCGCCACCTCGCCCTGCTGGCCGCGCTTGGTGTTGCGGTGGATGCGGATCTCGACCTGGGCGGTCAGCGCGTCGGCGAGCTGCTCCTCGAGCCGGACAATGTCGCGCGGCTTGTCCTTGCGAACCCGCAGCAGGGTCGCTTGCCGGCCATTGCCCTGGGCCTTGGCCACCAGCTTCTCGGCCTCGCGAACGCTGAGCTTGCGCGCAACGATCTCATTGGCGCTGGCCACCTGCTGGCCGGCTTCCAAACCGAGCAGCGCACGGGCATGGCCCATGTCCAGATCGCCAGCCATCAGCATCTGCTGCACCGGCGGCGTCAGGTTGAGCAGTCGCAGCAGGTTGCTGGCCGCACTGCGCGACCGGCCCACCGCCTGCGCCGCCTGTTCGTGGGTCAGCGAGAACTCCTGCACCAATCGCTGCAAGCCCTGGGCCTCCTCCAGCGGGTTCAGGTCCTCGCGCTGGATGTTCTCGATCAGCGCCATCACCGCAGCGGCTTCGTCGGGAACCTCCTTGACCAGCACCGGCACTTCGTCCAGCCCGGCGAGCTTGGCGGCGCGAAAGCGCCGCTCGCCGGCGATGATCTCGTACTGCTGCGTCGAGCGGTTGAATGCGCCGGTCGCCGGGGCAGGCGCTTGCGACGGGTCGTGAGGCGCTGAGGCCAGCGGCCGAACCAGGATCGGCTGCATGATGCCCTGGCTCTTGATGCTCTCGGCCAGCTCATAGAGCGAGCCCTCGTCCATCCGGGTGCGGGGCTGGTACTTGCCCGTGTTGAGCTGGCTGAGCTTGAGCGTGGTCGGCCGCGAAGCGTCGGCGGACGTCGCATCCACCACCTTGGGGCCGAGCAATGCTTCAAGTCCTAGGCCTAGGCCCTTGGGTTTCTTCGTCACCATGAGCATGGATTGTCGGTGATTTGACAGCGTGGCCGTCACTGCGGGCCAGCCAAGTCGGTCGGCAAGGCAGCAGCCAGCCCGGCGCGACGCATCAGCTGCCCCAGCAGGGTCAGCCCGAGCGGCCAATCGCCCAGGTCGCCCAGGTCGCCGTCGAGTGCGCCGGCGGCGGCGTCGTGAACTTCGCTGCCCCAAGCCAGCGCCAGCGAGCGGCTGTGTTCGGGCGGGCAGAGCGGACCGTCGGCGCCGATCACCACGCTGCTGGCAAACGGCAGCGGGGCCATCGCCATCGGCGCCCAAGCCTGCAACTGTGGCGCCAGATCGGTGCGCGCCAGGTCAGGTGGCGCGACCAGCAAGGCCGCAGACACCAAGCGGCCTTGGCGGGAGTGACCGGCCCAGGCGGCCACCAGGTGACAAGCCAGTCCGTGCGCCACCAGCACGGTGGGCCGCGGGTCAGCCAGCAAAGCGTCTTCCAGCCTGGCCATCCAGTCGCCCCGGCGCGGCCACCACCAGTCGTCCTGCTGCAGCCGCTCGAAGCCGTGGCGGCGCTCCCAATGGCTTTGCCAGTGGCCGGCGCCGGCGTCCTGCCAGCCGGTCAACAGCAGTATTCTCGTCGGCGTCATCGGCTTGGCTTATCCTCACAGGTTGAACCGCATTGTCACCAACAGGAAACCGCCATGAGCACGCTCGTCTTTGTCGACGGACAGGAAGGCACGACCGGACTTCGCATCCACGAGATGCTGGCCCGCCGCCCCGATGTGCAGGTGCTGCGCATAGACGCCGAGCGCCGCAAAGACCAGGCCGAGCGTGCGCGCCTGCTCAACGCCGCTGATGTGGCTTTTCTGTGCCTGCCCGACCAGGCCGCGCGCGAAGCTGCTGCGCTGGTGAACAACCCGCACACTTGCCTGATCGACGCGAGCACCGCGCACCGCACTGCGCCAGGCTGGGCTTTCGGCCTGCCCGAGCTCGCCGCCGGCCAGCGCGAGCTGCTGCGCGCGGCCAAGCGCATCGCCAACCCGGGCTGCCACGCCAGCGCCTTCATCCTGCTGCTGCGCCCGCTGGTGGACGCCGGGCTGGTGCCGGCCGCACTGGCGCTCAGCGCGACCTCGATCACCGGCTATTCGGGCGGCGGCAAGAAGATGATCGAGCAGTACCAAGCCGACGGCGATACCAGGCTGCTGTCGCCTCGGCCTTACGCGCTGAACCTGGCGCACAAACACCTGCCCGAGATGGTGGCCCACACCGGGCTGGCGCAGGCCCCGGTGTTTCTGCCCGTCGTCGCGAGCTTCTACAAAGGCCTGGCGGTGAGCGTTCCGCTGCACCTGAACCAGCTCAAGCCCGGCACTGACGGTGCTGCGCTTCATGCCGCGCTGAATGATCGTTATCAAGGCGAGCGCTTCGTCAAAGTGATGCCGCTGTCAGACCCCGCGACGCTGGCCGAAGGATTCTTCGATGTGCAGGCCTGCAACGACAGCAACCGCTGCGAGCTGTTCGTGTTTGCCAACGACCATCAGGTCTTGCTGATGTCGAGGCTGGACAACCTGGGCAAAGGCGCCAGCGGCGCTGCGGTGCAGTCGATGAACGTCCACCTGGGCCTGGACGAAGGGCTGGGGCTCTGAGCCTGCCCGGCCGGCTCAGCCGGTGTCAGGCCGCGTCGGGATCCGGCGCGCGGTAGTGGTAGCTGTAGGCGTCGTCGAAACCCAGGCGGTGGTAGATCGCCCTGGCCGGCGCGTTGTCGGCCTCGACCTGCAGATAGGCCACGCTGGCACCCGCCGCACCCGCCCGGGCCAGCAGCGCACTGCACAGCCAGCGCGCCAGCCCCTGGCCGCGGACAGCGGGGTCGGTGAAGACGTCGTACACGCCGACCAGCTCGGCTTCGGTCGCCGTCTGGCCGCAGGCCAGCACCGCACCGCCGTCACGGCGACGCAGCACCCAACCCTGGTAGGGCACGGGCGACAGCGCCAGACGTTCGGCCTGCGCGGCGCGCTGACCCGGCGGTGAACCCCGCAACAAGCCCACCGCCTCGGCAAACTCGGCCGGCGCCAGCGGTTGAAGCTGCAACCCGTTCGGCAGCGGTTCGGGCTGCGCCGGCAACCGGGGCGCGACCATCACCCGGGTTTCGTCGAATCGGCCATAGCCGCGGTCGGCGAGCGCGGTGTCTAGCCCCTCGGGCAGCGAGAACGGCGTGATGCGCACGACCATCGGCAGACCGGCATCGCGCAGCACCGCTGCGCAAAGGCCCAGTCGCTGATCCAGTGGCAGACGCCCCTGGGCCACCGCCTGCACGCATCGCGCACGCTTGGCCTTGCCGGGCGAGAACCGCAGCAGCCAGCCGTCAATCCAGCGCTGCTGAGGCGGCGCACTGGCGTTGATGCCCGCATCCTCGATGCGCGACAGCAAGGCGTCCGACGGTGGATTCATGGGCTGGTCGGCAGCAGCGTGCTGACGCGCTGAACCAGCTCGGCCGCGAATTCCACATACGCCATCGCGCCCTTAGACGATGGGTCGAACACCACCCCTGGTTGGCCGTAGCTGGGCGCTTCGGCCAGCCGAACGTTGCGCGGGATCACGGTGTTGAACAGCTTGTCGCCGAAGTGGCTCTTGAGCTGCTCGCTGACCTGCTGCTGCAGCGTGATGCGCGGGTCGAACATCACCCGCAGCAGGCCGATGATCTGCAGATCGCGGTTCAGGTTGGCGTGCACCTGCTTGATCGTGTTGACCAGGTCCGACAAGCCTTCGAGCGCAAAGTACTCGCACTGCATGGGCACGATCACCCCGTTGGCGCTGCACAAACCGTTGAGCGTGAGCAAGCTCAGCGACGGTGGGCAGTCGATCAACACGAAATCGTAGTCGCCTGCCGGGTCGAGCGCGGCAGCCGCCAAGGCCCTGCGCAAGCGCTCGTGGCGATGCGCCAAGGCCACCAATTCGACTTCGGCGCCTGCGAGTTCGCGGTTGGCACCCAGCACGTCATAGCCACCGGGCTCCGAGCGCTGTCGTGACTCGGCCAGGCTGGCCGACTCGAGCAACACGTCGTAGACCGACAGCAGCATCGAGCGCTTGTCGATGCCGGACCCCATCGTCGCGTTGCCCTGCGGATCAAGGTCGACGACCAGCACACGCTGGCCGATTCGGGCCAGCCCGGCCGCCAGGTTCACGGTGGTGGTCGTCTTGCCGACGCCGCCCTTCTGATTTGCGATGCAAAAGACTTTGGCCATGCTCAGGAGTATCGCCGCTGCTCAGACGCCATCGAGGGTCTGCGGCACCAGGCCATCGGTCAGGTCAGGCGGCGTCGCGGCGCAGCCACACCAGGCAGCGCTGGGCCTCCAAGCCGGGCACCTGGAGTTGTTCCACGTGAAACATCTGCACGCCCGGCGGTGCGGGTTCGTCGGTCGGGACCTTGCCTTTCATCGCCATCCAGACCCCCTGCTCCGCCAGCACAGCGGCCGACAGCGTGGTGAAATCGGCGAGCGACGCGAACGCGCGCGATGTGATCAGGTCGAATCGCCCGGTGCTCGGCGCCAGCTGCTCGACCCGCGCGTGCAGCGCGTGCAGGTTCTGCAGCCGCAACTCGGCACCGACCTGTCGAATGAAGCTGGCCTTTTTGGCCACGGCGTCGACGCAGCTGACCTGCCATGCCGGGTGCAGCACCGCGAGCACCACACCGGGCAAGCCCGCACCACTGCCGACATCGAGGACGCGCATCGCTTGTTCTGCGGGAGGCCGCGATGCCACATGCCGCTCGACCGCTGGCAACACCGCCAGGCAGTCCAGCAGATGATGGGTGAGCATCTCGTCAGGATCGCGCAGCGCCGTGAGGTTGTAGACCTTGTTCCAGAGCTGCAACATCTGCAGATAGGCCATCAGGCGGTCCAGCATCGCTGGGCTGACTGACAAGCCTAGCGCGACAGCAGCATCAGCAAGTTGCTGGCGTCGGCGACAGTCAGCGTCGCTCATGTCAGGCGCCGTGCGGCCGTGCATCCGCCGCCCCAAAGCCCGGCTCGGCCAACGTCGGGTCCTGGACCGCCAATCGCTTGAGCCGCCCTTTCTTCAGGTGGACCAGCAGCAGCGAGATCGCCGCCGGTGTGACACCTGAGATCCTCGAAGCCTGCCCCAAGGTCTGAGGCCGATGCCGGTTGAGCTTTTGCCGTGCCTCGAAGCTCAGGGCCGGCACCAGCGAATAGTCCAAACCCTCGGGCATCGCCAGGTGCTCGAAGTGGGCCGCACGCTCCACATCCTCGGTCTGCTTGCCGATGTAGCCGGCGTATTTGGTCGTGATCTCGACCTGCTCGATCACTGCCAAAGCCAGCGACTCGCCCAGCTCAGCCGTCAATGTTTCACGTGAAACAGCCGCTGGGCCGGCACCGCGTCCGGCCCTCGCGATCTGCGCCACCTCGACGACGGTATCGAAAACAATACCCGGCCGCCGCAGCAGGTCGGTCAAACTGTGCTCGCGCTCGATCGGCTTGCCCAGTAGCCGCTGAGCATCGACCGCGGGCAAGATCCCAGGATGGATCCAGCTGGTCTTGAGTTGTTCTGCCGTCCGCGCGACCGCGTCGCGCTTGCGGTTGAACAAAGCCCAGCGCGCATCGTCGACCAGGCCGATACCGCGGCCGATCTCGGTCAGCCGCGCATCGGCGTTGTCCTCGCGCAGCTGCAACCTGAACTCGGCGCGGCTGGTGAACATCCGGTAAGGCTCGCTGACGCCCTGCGTGATCAAGTCGTCGACCAGCACACCCAGGTAAGCCTGATCGCGGCCAAGGCGCAGCAGCTCCCGCCCCTGCGCCTGCAGCGCGGCGTTGGCGCCCGCAAACAGGCCTTGCGCCGCCGCCTCCTCATAGCCCGTCGTGCCGTTGATCTGGCCGGCAAAGAACAGCCCGGCGATTGCCCGGGTCTCGAAGCTGCTCTTCAACTCGCGCGGATCGAAGAAGTCGTATTCGATCGCGTAGCCCGGCCGCAGGATATGGGCACGCTCCAGCCCGGCCATCGACTGCAGCGCGGCGAGCTGGATGTCGAAGGGCAGCGAGGTCGAAATGCCGTTGGGGTAGAACTCGTGGGTGCTCAGGCCTTCGGGTTCGAGGAATATCTGGTGCGAATCCTTGTCGGCAAAGCGGTTGACCTTGTCCTCGATGCTCGGGCAGTAGCGCGGACCCACACCCTCGATCACGCCGGTGAACATCGGGCTGCGGTCAAATCCCGAGCGAATGATCGCGTGGGTGCGCTCGTTGGTGTGGGTGATCCAGCAGGGCACCTGGCGCGGGTGCTGGCTGGCATGGCCCATGAAGCTGAACACCGGCAGCGGGCCCAGGTCGCCAGGCTGCTCGGTCAGCCTAGAGAAATCGATCGAGCGGCCATCGATGCGCGGCGGTGTGCCGGTCTTCAAGCGTCCCTGCGGCAGCTTGAGCTCCTTGAGCCGCGCCGACAAGGTCACCGACGGCGGATCACCGGCCCGCCCGGCGGCGTGGTTGCGCAAGCCCACATGGACCCGACCGTCGAGAAACGTGCCCGCCGTCAGCACCACGGTGCGGGCGCGGAACGCGATGCCCATCTGCGTGACCGCACCCACCACCCGGTCGACGCCGCCGTCAGGCTCGACCAACAAGTCGTCCACCGCCTGCTGGAAGAGCCAAAGATTGGGCTGGTTCTCCAGCCGATGGCGGATCGCCGCCTTGTACAGGATCCGGTCGGCCTGGGCCCGGGTGGCCCGCACCGCCGGCCCCTTGCTGCCGTTGAGGATGCGGAACTGTATGCCCGACTCATCGGTGGCCGCGGCCATCGCCCCACCCAGCGCATCGACCTCCTTGACCAAATGGCCTTTGCCGATGCCACCGATCGAAGGGTTGCAGCTCATCTGCCCCAGCGTCTCGATGTTGTGGCTCAGCAGCAGCGTGCTGCAACCCATGCGCGCGGCGGCCAGCGCGGCCTCGGTGCCGGCATGGCCACCACCGACGACGATGACGTCAAATGTTTGAGGATGCAGCACGGCAGCGGTGGCGCGGGCAGACGCCAGGATGGGGTAGACAGGGGCGTATTGTAAAAACCCGCTCCATCGGTGCCCAAACCGGTCGCGATGGCCATGCAACTATCATGCGCCGCTCGATGCCGCTGCCCGCCCCCCTCCTGACCGACCGACCCGGCACACCAGCGCCACCGTGCCGGAGCGCTTGCGCAGCCTGCTGCATCGCGCCGTCGATCAGCAGCGCGATCCCCGGCATGCCATTGGGCAAGCCAGCGGGCGTGGCCTGCGTGCAACTCGACGCGCAGCTGCGCTGCAAGCTGTTCGGCCACCCCGAGCGGCCTGCGGTGTGCGGCTCGCTCAAGCCCTCGGCCGAGATGTGCGGCAGCGACCGCGATCAGGCGCTGCGCTGGCTGAGCCGGCTGGACGATCTGACGCGACCGGTCATCGCCTGGCAGCGTCCGAGCGCTTAGTCGCCCATTCAAAACATTATTTGAGAAGTCCAGCGCACGGCGGGCGCGTCACCAGCACAAGCCGGTCTGCAGGCCACGCCGCCAAGCCCGGCGCGGCCGCGATCAGCCCAAGGGCCAGGCTCAAGCACAGATGGCGAACACCCAGGGGGCGGGATTCTGACGCCGGCCAACTCAGCAGCAGACTCTCTCAACAAAGGGTTTACCCTCAACATCGTTGACCAGTCGACACAAGCGCGCAAAGCGCGCCGGCCCTAGTGTCTAGCGGGTCCCTCCCCCATGAGCCCCGCCATGATCCTCAGCAAGCCCCGCAACATCTTGGTCACCGGCGCCGCCGGCAGCATGGGGCGCAGCATCGCGCTGCGCCTGGCCCGAGCCGGCTTCGGCGTCGGCCTGCTCGACCTGCTGCCGATGCCGGCCGACACCTTGGCCGAACTCACCGCCACTGGCGTGCCCTGCGCTCAGGCCCAGACCGACCTGGCCGACCCGACGCAGATCGAGGCCGCGCTGACGCTGCTGCAGGCCGCGCTGGGCCCCCTGGACGGTCTTGTCAACAACGCCGGCATCACCAACCATGTCGCGCCGATCCGCCGAATGACCGCGGCGGGCTGGCAGCGCGAACTCGACATCAACCTCACCGCGCCATTCCTGTTGACCCAGGCACTGTTGCCCGCGATGGTCGAGCGCGGCTGGGGGCGCATCGTCAACGTCTCGTCGTTGGCTGCGCGCGGCGGGCTGTTCAACCAGGCCGGTTATTCGGCCAGCAAGAGCGGCCTGCTCGGCCTGACCCACAGCGTGACGCTGGAACACGCCCGCCACGGCATCACCTGCAACGCCATCCTGCCAGGCCTGATCGAGACCGATGCGGTCGGCCTGCTGCCGCAGTCGATCCGCGACGACGCGCTCGCGCTGGTGCCGGCACGCCGAACCGGCCGGCCCGAGGAGATCGCTGCGCTGGTGGCATTCCTCTGCAGCGACGAGGCCGGCTTCATCAACGGCGCCGAAATCGACATCGACGGCGGCGCCCACCTGTGCCAGGTCGTGCTCGGCAGCCAGCGCGAGGTGCTGGGCCGACGCGCCACATCGACCGCAAACCTCGGCTGATGCACGCCGGCTGATGCACACCGGGTTCAGCCCAGCATCCGCTTCAATTCTCCGCTGGCGATCAGCCGGCCCAGGTCGGTGGCGCCGCCGACCAGCTGTCCCTTGACGAAGACCATAGGGAAAGTCGGCCAACCGCTCCACATCTTCAGCGCATTGCGGCGCCGCCAGTCACTGAGGTAGCCGCCGTAATCGAGGTCGTGGTGGGCTACGCCGGCGGCGTCGAGCGCGCGGCGGGCTTTCTTCGGGTAAGGGTTGGCACGCATGCCAACCACCACCACCGGATGGCGGGCGATAGCGTCCTGCACCTCGCGGACGATCGCGGCTTCGTGGCTGGCCACCTGCTCTCGCACGGCGGGATGGATCGCGGACTCTTCAAGAGTGGTGCGTGGCATGTTTGGTCTCATTGGCTGCTGGGCGGCCAAGCATAGGTGAGCCGCGGCCCCAAGCCCTCGGTCCTGGGTCAACGGCCGAGGCCGCTCAAGCCTTCTTCGGGATAGGCTTGAGGACAGCCTCGCAGGTCGCGCGCTGGGCATCCCCCGCCTCCAGCCTGCCACAGACCGCCGCCAGACCGTCGGGCCCGTCCCTGAGCCGGCGCAGTGCCTCGTCGTGCTGGCCTTCCTTGTTCCATTGGCCCAGTTGGCTGCCCACTCTTTGCAGCGACCTCGCGCTGCGCTCGTGAAAAGCCGCAGGGTCCTTCGCCGCCTCGGCGAAGAGCTGGCGCGCCAGCGCCTCGACGCGAGTGGTCTCGCCCGGCGCGAGCTCGACCAGCGCGCTGAAGTAGCCCGCGCCCCACTGCAACCGAGTCGCCGGGCCTTCGCTGCGGGCATAGGCCTGCTCGTACCAGCGCAGCGCTTCGTCCTTGCGGCCGAGCTTGCGTGCATTGCCTGCGAGCTGGCTCATCAGGTAGTACGGCGAATGGCTCTTGACCAGGTTGGCCTTGAGCAGCGCGTCGCTCTCGGCCCAAAGCCCCGCCTGGCTCAGCGCGTA
>CALQBT020000013.1 GCA_943328885.2 Bordetella parapertussis
GGTGTTGAGGAAGCGTCGCGAGCGGGCGTCAGGCTAGGCGGACGCAGCGCAGGAACCGGAACGTAGCAGCGCTACGTGAGGATTTCGAGCACCGCCCAACGAAGCCTGGCGTTCGCGTCGCCGTTTCGTCAAATCGCTTCATCAGTTCCGAACCGGCTTGCCGGTCTGTAGCAAACCCATGATCCGTTCCTGCGATTTCGGGTGCTCCAGCAGCGAGCAGAAGTGTTTGCGCTCCAGCGCCATCAGGTACTCCTCGCTCACCAGCGAGCCGCCCTCGACCTCGCCACCGCAAACCACGTCGGCGATCAGGCTGGCGATATGGAAGTCATGCGCGCTGATGAACTGACCATCGCGCATGCCCACCAACTGGGCCTTGATGGTGGCGATACCCGAGCGTCCTGCCACCGAAAACAAGGGCTTGATCGGCGCGCGCCAGTTGCTCGCCGCCATCGCCTTGACTTGAGCGATCGCGACGAACAGCAACTCGTCCTTGTGCGCCACGACCACATCGCTGTCGAGCAAGTAGTCGATTTGCCGGCTCTCCAGCGCGCTGGTGCCCACCTTGGCCGTCGCTGCAGCCTGGAAACCGTCCTTGACGAAGGCCAGCAAGTCGGTGCTGTTGGCGGCCGCAGCGTTCTCGGCGGCGCGGCGGGCGATGTAGGTCAGGCCGCCGCCGCCGGGGATCAGCCCCACGCCCACTTCCACCAATCCGACATAGCATTCCAGGTGGGCGACACGCTTGGCGCAGTGCAGCGCGATCTCGCAGCCACCGCCCAACGCCAGGCCACGCATCGCCGCCACGGTCGGCACCGCGGCGTAACGCATCCGCAACAGCGCGTCCTGCAGCTTCTTGATCTCGGGCTCTATGCCTTTGGCGCCCAGCTTCATGAAGGTCGGCAGCATGGCCTCCAGGTTGGCACCAGCCGAGAAGGGTTCGTCGGGCGACCAGATCACCAAGCCGTCGTAGCCGCTTTCCGCCAACTCGACCGCCTTCAGCAACCCTTCCATCACGCCAGGGCCGATCAGGTGCATCTTGCTGGTGATGCTGGCGATCAGCACCTCGCCATCCATTGTCCAGAGCCGGATCTCGTCGTTCTTGAAGACCTCGGTGCCGGCATTGACCGCCGGCAGCGCGCCCTCGCCCAGCAGCATCTCGGGAAAACGCTGGCGCGCGTACACCGGCAGCGTCGAGCGGGGGATGGTCTTGCCCAGCGCCGCGCTCCATGAGCCTTCCGGGGTATGCACGCCGGTGCGCCCCTCAAACACCCAGCCCGGCAGCGGCGAATTGCACAAGGCTTTTCCAGCGTCGATGTCGTCCCGGACCCAGCCGGCCACTTGCTGCCAGCCGGCTTCCTGCCAGAGCTCGAACACGCCCTGCTTCATGCCGAAACCCCAGCGCATCGCCAGGTCGACCTCGCGCGCCGAATCGGCGACCTCGGCCAAATGAACCGCGGCGTAGTGGAATCCGTTGCGCAGGATCGCCCACAGAAAGCGAGCCTGCGGATGACTGGACTCGCGCAGCAGCTTGAGCCGCTCGGCAGCAGGCCTCTTCAGGATGCGGTCGATCAGCGGATCGGCCTTAGCGCCAGCCGGCACATAGTCGCCTTTGACCGGGTCGAAGCGCAGCAAGTCATTGCCGAGCTTTTTGAAGAAGCCAGCCTGGGATTTCTGCCCCAGCGCGCCAGCGCCGATCAACTGGGTCAGCGCAGCGGGCGTTGCGTAGCTGGCGCGAAATGGGTCCTCAGGCAGCTTGTCTTGCAAGGTTTTGATGACATGGGCCAAGGTGTCGAGGCCCACCATGTCGGCGGTGCGAAAAGTGCCCGAACTCGCCCGGCCCAGCTTCTTGCCGGTCAGGTCGTCGACGAGGTCGTAAGCCAAGCCGGCGCGCTCGGCCTCAAGAATTGTCGCCAGCATGCCGGCGGTGCCGATTCGATTCGCGACGAAGTTGGGGCTGTCCTTGGCCCGCACCACGCCTTTGCCCAGGCCGCGTGTCACGAAAGCCTCGAGTTGGTCGAGGATTGCCGGGTCGGTGCCCGGCGTGGGGATCAATTCAACCAGCTGCATGTAGCGCGGCGGATTGAAGAAGTGGATACCGCAAAAGCGCGGCTTCAAGGCTTCGGGCAAGACCTCCGACAGCGCGGTGATCGACAAACCCGAGGTGTTGCTGGCGATGATCGCGTGCGGCGCGATGTGCGGCGCGACCAAGCTGTAGAGATCGCGCTTCCAGTCCAGGCGCTCGGCGATCGCCTCGATCACCAGGTCACAACCGGCCAGCAAGTCGAGGTTCTCGTCGTAGTTGGCGGGCTGGATCAGGGCCAGGTCGCCCGCCACGCCGATCGGCGAAGGCTTGAGCTTGTTCAGCCCATCGAGCGCCTTGAGCACGACGCTGTTCTTGGGACCCGCTTTCGCAGCCAGATCGAACAACAGCACCGGTACCCGCAGGTTGACCAGATGGGCGGCGATCTGCGCACCCATCACGCCGGCGCCGAGCACGGCCACCTTGCGCACATTGAAACGGTTCATGTTGACTCCAGTAAATTCAATTGGGGAAGCACGGTTCACTCGACCCGGATCCAGGTCTGCGTGCGGCCGAGCAGCGGCATGCCGATGTAGCCGCGCACTTCGAGCCTCTTGCCGCCGTCCACCGGCTTCAAACGCAGCTTGTAGACCTTGCCGTTGTTCGGGTCGAGGATGTCGCCGCCGCCCCAGGCGCCGTCATCGCCCTTCTTGGCGCCGCGAATGATGGTCATGCCCATCACCGCTTGGTTCTTGCGCTCGTCGCTGCACTCGCGGCACACCTCGCTGGCCTTGGACAGGTCGAAAATTTTCTCGACCCGACCGCTGACTGCAGCGCCAGACTCGGTGATCCGCACCAGGGATTTTTCGGTCTTGCCATCGTCGTCTATGGTCTTCCAAAGGCCTACCGGCGTGGTCTGGGCCAGCGCGGCACCCCCGGCAACCGCCAGCGCCAGGGCGATCAATGTCTTGTTTGTCATGGACGTCTCCGGGTAGGGATCAGAACAAGGCCTCATCCATCGCCATCAGCGGCGCCACGCCAGCCCGCGCGGTGCGGATCAGGCTGGCGGTCTCGGGCAAGAGCTTGGCGAAGTAAAAGCGCGCAGTGGCGAGCTTGGCGGTGTAGAACGGGTCACCGCTGTGCTGCTTGTCGAGCGCGACCTTGGCCATCCGGGCCCAGAAATAGGCAAAGCACAGGTGGCCGACGACCCGCAGGTAATCAACTGCCGCCCCACCCACCTCGTCGGCATTGCCGAAGGCCTTCATGCCGAGTTCGGTGGTCAGCTTGGTCAGCTTGTCGCCCAAGTCGGCCAGCGGATTGATGAACTCCTGCATCGCTTCGCTGACGCCCTCCTCCTCGACGAATTCGGCGATGCGCTGGCCGAACTTCTTCAGCTTCGCGCCGTTGTCGCCCAGCACCTTGCGACCCAGCAAGTCCAAGGACTGGATCGTGTTGGTGCCCTCATAGATCATGTTGATCCGCGCATCGCGAACGAACTGCTCCATGCCCGAGCCGTGGATATAGCCATGGCCGCCAAAGACCTGCATGCAGGCCGAGGTCGCGATCCAGCCGTTGTCGGTGATGAAGGCCTTGATGATGGGCGTCAGCAAGGCCACCGTGTCGTCGGCTTCTTGCTTGCAGCCCTCATCGTCGGACGAGACCAGCACATCGAGTTGCAGCGCCGTGTACATCAGCATCGCGCGGCCGCCTTCGGCGTAAGCCCGCGCGGTCAGCAGCATCTTGCGAACATCCGGGTGGACGATGATCGGGTCGGCGGGTTTGTCGCTCGCCTTGGTGCCTGACAGCGAACGCATCTGCAGGCGATCGCGAGCATAGACCACCGCGTTCTGGTAGGCCACCTCGGTGAGCCCCAGAGACTGCGTGCCCACGCCCAGCCGCGCCGCGTTCATCATCACGAACATCGCTGCCAAACCCTTGTGCGGCGCGCCGACCAGCGTGCCGACCGCGCCGTCGAGCCGCATCTGGCAGGTGGCGTTGCCGTGGATGCCCATCTTGTGCTCCAGGCCGCTGCAAAAGATCGGGTTGCGCTCGCCCAGGCTGCCGTCGGCCTTGACCAGGAACTTCGGCACGACGAACAGCGAGATGCCTTTGCTGCCGGCCGGCGCGTCGGGCAGTCTGGCCAACACCAGGTGGATGATGTTCTCGGCCAGGTCGTGCTCGCCGGCGCTGATGAAGATCTTCTCGCCGCTGATGCGAAAGCTCGCCTCGGCCGACCCGTCCATGACAGGCTCGGCCTTGCTGCGCAGCAGACCCAGGTCGGTGCCGCAGTGCGGCTCGGTCAGGCACATCGTACCGGTCCACTCGCCGCTCGTCAGACGCGGCAGGTAGACGGCTTTTTGCGCCGGCGTGCCGTGCGCGTGCAGCGCCTCGTAAGCCCCGTGTGACAAGCCCGGGTACATGGTCCAAGCCTGGTTGGCCGAGTTCAGCATCTCGTAGATGCACTGGTTGAGCACCAAGGGCAAGCCCTGACCACCGTATTCGGGGTCACAACTCAGCGCCGGCCAACCGCCCGCCACATACTGGGCATAGGCCTGCTTGAAACCCTGGGGGGCACGCACCTCGTGGCTGTCGCGGTCCAGCGTGCAACCCTCGGCGTCGCCCGACAGGTTGATCGGCGCGGTGACCTGGGACGCGAACTTGCCGCCCTCGTCGAGCACGGCGTTGAGCGTGTCAGCATCGGTCTCGGCGTGCGCCGGCAAGGCCTTGAGCGTGGCCACAGCATCCAACACCTCGTGCAACAAGAACTGCATGTCACGGATCGGCGGATGGTAAGAAGGCATGAGAACAACTCCAGGGGGCAAGGCGCCGGCGCAGCCGGCAAGAAAAGTCAGCGCGCTAGCGCGCGCAACGCCGCCGGCTAAGACCGCAAGCAGGCATCGAGGATGCGGTCGAAACCACGTCGCGCTCGGTTGACCGCGCCAGGCTGGCGCAGAAACCGTGCATCGTGGTGCAAGGCCAGGATCAAGCCATGGACTTCGAACAAGATTTGCAGCGAATCGGTGCCGGCCGGCAAATGCCCTGCCTCGACCGACAGTTCAATCGCCCGCTCCAACGCCGATTGCCAAGCCTGCACCATCGACGCCAGCGCGTCGCGCACCGGCCCGGGCCGGTCGTCGAATTCCACCGCCCCACTGATGTAGATACAGCCCGAGTCCACCTCCACCGACACCCGCCGCACCCAGCGCTCGAACAGCGCGCGCAAGCGTGGCAGGCCGCGAGCCTCGCTGACGGCGGGGAAGAACACCTCCTCCTCGAAGCGCGCGTGGTATTCGCGGATCACCGCGATCTGCAACTCCTCGCGTGAGCCGAAGTGGGCGAACACGCCCGACTTGCTCATCTGCGTGACCTCGGCCAACGCGCCGATCGACAACCCTTCAAGCCCCATATGCGAGGCCAAGCCGAGCGCCGCATCCAGAATCACGGCACGGGTCTGCTGGCCTTTGAGCAGCGAGCGCGAGGCCGTGCGATCAGGTCCGGGCTTGAGCAATGTAGGCAAGGGCAGGGAAGTCACGATGGCCTGTAAATGGAACGAACGATCGTGCTATTTTGCAGGATAAATCGGCTTGCAGCGATCCAGGGCCGCAATTTTTTTACCGCCGGTCGCGGCGCTTGTCGAAGCGAGGATCGACAGGGTTCGATAGCCTGGCGCTGCCAGCAGACATCGAAACTGGCGCATCGACCAGCCAGCCCCTGGCGCCACCGCGCACCGGACCGTGTTGGCGGCGGGTCCAGCGCCCAAATGCAGTACGCTTGCAATACAGTGAATGGAGGTTTCGTTCGGTGGACGTATTGCAACTCGATCTGTCAGGACGCCCGCAGGCCTGGATCACGCCGCGGGAGGCGGCGATTCTCTACGCTTGCGACAGCGTGGCCTGGACCGTGGGCAACGCCTGCCAGGTGCTGCGCGGCGGGGTACAACGCAGCACCGGTCTGCCATCGCGGATCGAGCTCCATCCGATCATCGCGGTGCGAGGCACCATCCCAAGCCGAGCCTGGCGGGTGGCGCCAGCGCTGAGCAACCCCAAGCTCTTTGTCCGTGACCGCCAGATCTGCGCGTACTGCGGCGGTCGGTTTGGCTTCGACCAACTGACCCGAGAGCACATCGTGCCGACTTCGCGCGGTGGGCGCGACAACTGGATGAACTGCATCACCGCCTGCCGCGCCTGCAACGGCCGCAAAGGCAACCGACTGCCTGAAGAATCGAACATGAGCCTGCTCTACCTGCCCTACACCCCCAGCCTGCATGAGGACATGATCCTGCGCGGCCGGCGCATCGTCGTCGACCAGATGGAGTTCTTGCTCGCCAGCGTGCCGCGACACAGCCGGCTGCACGCTTGAGCCCGCTTTGAGGCTCATGCTGGCCTTGCTCGTCGGCCTGCTGGTCAGCGGCGTCGCTGCGGCTGCAGGCGCCGCGACGCTGCAGCCGCCCGACACCATGGCCCAGCGCTTGCAGCCCTGCACTGCCTGCCATGGCGCCGAAGGTCGGGCCACCCGCGAGGGCTACCTGCCGCGCATCGCCGGCAAACCTGCGGCCTATCTCTACCACCAACTGCTCAACTTCCGGGATGGCCGGCGCAGCAATGCCACGATGGCCGGCTTGCTGGCTCACCAGCGCGATGATTACCTGCGCGAGATGGCCGCACACTTCGCGTCCCTGGACTTGCCGCACGCCGCGATGCCGCCGAGTGCAGCGCCCGCAGCGGCGATGGCGCGAGGCCAGACCCTGGACTTGCAGGGCGACCCAGCGCGCAGCCTGCCCGCCTGCACTGCTTGCCACGGCAGCGCGCTGGCAGGCACGCTGCCGGCCGTGCCGGGCCTGCTCGGGCTGCCGCGCGACTACCTGATCGGCCAGATCGGCGCCTGGCAGACCGGCAAGCGCCATGCGATCGAACCCGACTGCATGGCCCAGATCAGTCGCCGCCTGGGCGCCGAGGATGCCAGCGCGGTCGCCAGTTGGTTGGCGGCGCAGCCAGTGCCGCCGGGGTTGCGGCCAGCCGCTGCAGCCGCCGATCCGGCGCCCTTGCGCTGCGGCAGCGTCAGCCAACCCGAGCAATGAAGCGCAGCGCTGTTGGCGGGCTGACCACCGCCATCCTGATCGCCTGCCTCGCGGCTTGGGTGGGCTGGCGCAACCTGCAGGGCGAGGCCGCACTGGTGCCCGACCCGCCGGCCCAGGCCGCAAGCGCCGAGCAGATCTCGCGCGGCGCTTACCTCGCGCGAGCCGGCAACTGCGCAGCCTGCCACACCGCGCGCGGCGGCGCGCCTTATGCCGGTGGGCGCGGCGTGGTCACGCCCTTCGGCACGGTCTATTCAAGCAACCTCACGCCCGACCCATCCACCGGCCTGGGCCGCTGGAGCGCGGCCGAATTTTGGCGCGCCATGCACCATGGCAGGTCACGCGACGGCCGCCTGCTCTACCCGGCCTTTCCCTACCCCAACTTCAGCCTGGTCAGCCGTACCGACATCGACGACTTGTTGGCCTTCCTGCGCAGCTTGCCTGCGGTGACCCAGACCCAGACCGAGCATGCGCTGCGCTGGCCTTACAGCAGCCAGGCCGCGCTGGGGCTGTGGCGAGCGCTGTATTTCAGACCGGGCGAGTTCAACCCCGAAGCCGAGCGCGGCAAGGCCTGGAACCGCGGCGCCTACCTGGTCAACGGCCTCGGCCACTGCAGTGCCTGCCATGCCAGCCGAAATTTGCTGGGCGCCAGCGCCGGCTTGGCCGATACCGGCGCAGGCAGCCAGTTACCGGCGCAGAACTGGTACGCACCCTCGCTGGCCGACCCCGCTGAAGCCGGGGTGACCGGGGAATCCGCGGCCGAGACGGTACAACTGCTCAAAACCGGTGTGTCGCGGCGCGCGGCAGCGATGGGCCCAATGGCCGAGGTGGTGGCGGGCAGCACGCAGCACCTGACGATCCCGGACCTGCAGGCGATGGTCGAGTTCCTGCGATCGATCGCCTCTGAGGATCACCGCAAGAAGGTGCCAGCGATCGATCCGGCAGCCGACACGATGGCGCGCGGCGGCGATCTCTACACCCGGCACTGTGCCGATTGCCATGGCGCCCAAGGTCAGGGCGCACCTGACCAATACCCGGCGTTGGCGGGCAACCGCGGGGTGACCATGTCCAACCCGCGCAACCTGCTGCAAGCCATCACTGCCGGCGGTTTTCCTCCGGCCACCGATGCCAATCCACGGCCTTACGGCATGCCAGCGTTCGATCTCCCGCACGCCGACCTGGCCGCGCTGACGACCTGGCTGCGCGCTGCCTGGGGCCACCAGGCAGCGCCGCTGTCCGAGGTTGAGGTCCTGCTCAACCGATGACCCTCGAGGATTTACCCAACTTCACAAACGACCTGCGCACCCATGAGGAGCCGGCGCGCGCTGGCCCGGCTCGAACCACAGCGGTCAACGGTTCGGGTTGATGTACCGTTGTCTACACAACATCACTGAAGGAATTGCAATGCTTCGTTCCACTCTTGCCCTGGCCATTGCCGCCGGCTTGGCCTTGACACTGTCGGGCTGCGCGACCAGCCGGTCCGATGTGATCAGCCGACGCGATGCGCAGCACATGTCCACGGTCGTGGATGGCACGGTGCTGACGGTTCGCGCCGTGACCATCGATGGCAGCCAGACCGGCATGGGTGCCACTGCCGGCGGTGTGGTCGGCGCGATCGCCGGCTCATCGATCGGCGGTCGGCGCGACTCAGCGGTGGGAGGGGTGCTGGGCGCAGTGGCCGGTGCGATGATGGGCAATGCGATCGAGCGCAACACGACGCGCGAAGAATCGCAAGAAATTCTGATCCAGCTTCGCAATGGCGAGCGCCGCGCCATCGTCCAAGCCAAGGGCGGTGAGACCTTGCAACCCGGCGATGCCGTGATCATCGTCTCCAACGGGGGCAAGGTCCGGGTGACGCGCGCGCCGGTGAGTACTCAGCAAGTCGTGCCGCAAATGGTGCCCCAGGTCGTGCCGGGCTATCAGTCGGTGCCCACGCCGGTGCCTGGCACGCGCAGTTAAAACGCAAGCCGCCGGCGACGCTCACGGCGGCAAGGGCTGGGTCTGCGGTGTCAGCCTGAACGCCGAGCGCGAGTAACCCAGCGACTCGGCCTGGGTCATCGCTGCCTCCTGATCCGCTGGCGCCATCTGCGGCGTACGCGACAGCAGCCAACCGTAGCGCCGGGTCGGTTCGCCCACCAACACCCAGCGGTAGTCGGACGGCAAGGCCAGGACCCAGTAATCGCCGTAGAAAGGCCGAAAAAAACTGACCCGCAGTTTGGCGCCACCGCTGTTGGGAACAACCTTGGCCACGCCGGTGGCATCGGTCACCGAGCCATCGGACTGGCGACAGCGGTTGAAGACCTCGAGGTCATCGCCCTGAATCCGATAGCGAGCTTGTGTGTCGGCCACACACTGAGCCTGGAACCGGTTCGGCACGAGGGCAATCTCGTACCAGGCGCCGAGGTAACGGTCGAGGTCTACCGCAGCGACAGTGGGCAAAGGCATTGCCGGCGGCGGCGAACCGCAGCCCATCAAGGACGCTGCCGCGATCAGCGCAACGCAAGTCATCAAGTGGGTTAGGCGCATGTGAAAGGTTCTGACAAGGTTCTGGGGTCATCGGTTCAGCGACCCGGCCGCCCTTGAAACGCATCTGACGGTGATCAAAAGGCAGCGCCGGCTGTACATCGCAGGACATTGGATAAAAGTACACTGAGTTCGTGGTGCACGAAGTTTGTGTTATAAACTCCCCGCTGATCTTGAGGTCCTGGATGAAGAACGTCACCGTCACGATGGAAGACAGCGTCGCCGAATGGGCACGGATGGAGGCTGCGCGGCGCAACACCAGCGTGTCTCGCCTCGTGGGGCAGATGCTGGCAGAGAAGATGCGGCACGACGATGCCTACGAGCGAGCAATGAACGAATGGCGAAATCGCCAGCGAGTCTACCGCTCTGACGGTGCGCCTTACCCAAAACGCGACGGCAGCCGGAGGCCGGGGTGAGCTTGGTCTTCGTCGACAGCAACGTGCTGCTCTACAGCGAGGACAGTGCCAACCTTGCCAAGCAACAGCGCGCGGTCGACTGGCTGGACGCGCTATGGACACGCCGTTGCGGCCGCTTGAGCATCCAAGTGCTCAGCGAGTTCTACACCCATGCCACGCGCGGACTGCAGCCCGCGATGCCTGCCGGCGACGCCCGTGCCGAGGTGCGTCGCTACCAGCGTTGGCAGCCCTGGCCGATAGACCACGCCACGGTGGAGACCGCCTGGGCGATCGAAAGCCGCTTTGGCTTCGACCACCCTGACGCGCTGGTGCTGGCGGCCGCTCAGCAGCAGGGGTGCGAGTGGCTGCTGAGCGAAGACCTGCCACACGACCTGCAGATCGACGGCGTGCGAATCCTCAACCCTTTCCTGGTCGGGCCCGAAAGGCTAGACGCGACACCATGAACCCGCTCCAAGCCTGCATGCAACGCGTGATCCGCCCCGACATCCAAGGGCTGCACGGCTACGCGGTCCAACCCAGTGCGGGGCTGGTCAAGGTCGACACGATGGAGAACCCTCACCGTCTACCCGAGGCGCTACAACACGAACTCGGCGCGAGGCTGGGTAGGGTCGCGATCAACCGCTATCCGGCCGAGCGAAGCGACGACCTCAAGGCCGCGCTGGCGACCCATGCCGGCCTGCCCGAGGGCTGCGCGCTGATGCTGGGCAACGGCTCGGACGAGTTGATCAGTTTGCTCAGTCTGGCCTGTGCGCTGCCGGGCACCGTGTTCATGTCGCCCCTGCCCAGCTTCGTGATGTACGGTTTGTCGGCGACCTTGCAGGGCGTGGGCTTCGTCGGTGTGCCGCTCACGGCCGATTTCGAACTCGACGAGGCCGCAATGCTGGCCGCGATCGCCGAGCACCGACCGGCGCTGCTGTACCTGGCCTGCCCCAACAATCCGACCGCCAACCTGTGGGACGAGGCGGTGATCGAACGCCTGGTCGACGCAGTGGCCGCGCAGCAAGGACTGGTGGTGATGGACGAGGCCTACCAGCCTTTTGCCGACCGCGACAGCATGGACCTGATGCGCCGCCATCCACAGGTGTTGGTGATGCGAACGATGAGCAAGTTCGGCTTGGCCGGCGTTCGCATCGGCTACCTGATGGGCCGCAGCGAGCTGATCAACGAGGTCGACAAGCTGCGCCCGCCATTCAACATCAGTGTGCTCAATGCCGAAGCCGGGCTGTTTGCACTCGAACACGCCGACGAATACGCCCGCCAAGCTGCGTTGATACGCAGCGAGCGCGAGTGGCTGTTCACCAGCTTGAGCGATCTGCCAGGCGTCACGCCCTACCCCAGCCAGGCCAACATGGTGCTGGTCCGGGTGCCTGATGCGCCCGCCACGTTTGCCGGCATGAAAGCCCGGGGCGTGTTGGTCAAGAACGTCTCGGCACTGCACCCGTTGCTGGCCAATTGCCTGCGAATCACGGTCGGCACCGCCGATGAAAACCGCTTGACTCTGGCTGCCTTGTGCGCCAGCCTCTGAACCCGACTGCCCGAAAGCCGCCATGGACCGCCTTGCCGACCCGACACCCGACCGAACTGCCGACGTACGCCGCGACACCAAGGAGACCCGGATCCGCGTGCGGCTGAACCTCGACGGCAGCGGTCAAAGTCGCTTGGCCACCGGTATCGGCTTCTTTGACCACATGCTTGACCAAGTGGCGCGCCACGGCCTGATCGACCTCGACATCGAGTGCGAAGGTGACCTGCACATCGATGGCCACCACAGCGTCGAGGACGTCGGCATCACGCTGGGCATGGCGGTGGCCCAAGCGGTCGGCGACAAGCGCGGCATCACCCGCTACGGCCACAGCTATGTGCCACTGGACGAGGCGCTCTCACGGGTCGTGGTCGATTTCTCGGGTCGACCAGGGCTGCACCAAAGCATAGACTTCAAGGCCGGCATGGTCGGCGGCTTTGACACCCAGCTGACTTACGAGTTCTTCCAGGGCTTCGTCAACCACGCACTGTGCACGCTGCACATCGACAACCTGAAGGGCGACAACGCCCACCACCAAGCCGAGACGGTTTTCAAGGCCTTTGGCCGGGCGCTGCGCATGGCGCTGACGCCCGACCCACGTTCGGCCGGCATGATCCCCTCGACCAAAGGCAGCCTCTGATGGCCTCCATGCCTTTCGCTCTTCGGCGGCGTTGACCATGGCCAAGACCGTGGCCGTCGTCGATTACGGCATGGGCAACCTGCGATCAGTGTCGCAGGCGGTGATGCATGTGGCTGCCGAATCGGGCCATCAAGTGCTCGTGACGAGTCGGCCCGAAGACGTGCTGGCGGCCGAGCGCGTCGTTCTGCCCGGCCAGGGCGCGATGCGCGACTGCATGCGCGAGTTGCACGACTCGGGTCTGAAGGATGCGGTGATGCAAGCCGCCGCCAGCAAGCCCTTGATGGGCATCTGCGTGGGCATGCAGATGCTGCTCGACCACAGCGAGGAGCAGGACCAACCGGGCCTGGGCCTGATCCCCGGCCGGGTGCTGCGTTTCGCCCTCGCCGGCCAGCGGCAAGCCGCTGGCAGCCGCTACAAGGTGCCGCAGATGGGCTGGAACCAGGTGTTCGCGCAGCCTCAAAACGGCAGGCCTCACCCGATCTGGGACGGCGTGCCCGACGGCAGTCATTTCTACTTTGTGCACAGTTACTACGCCGCACCGTCGGACCCACGCCACACTGCAGGCCTGACCGAGTACGGAGAGCGCTTTACCTGCGCGGTGGCGCGGGATAACATTTTCGCCACCCAGTTTCATCCTGAGAAAAGTGCGGATCAGGGCTTGCGCCTGTACCGCAACTTCCTGGGCTGGAAGCCCTAGGTGATCAACCCAAGTCCTCCTTACCTCAAAACCGAACCACAGCCATGCAGCTGATTCCAGCCATAGACCTCAAGGATGGTCATTGCGTCCGCCTTGAACAAGGCGACATGAAAATTTCCACCACTTTTGGCGAGGACCCCGCGGCGATGGCCAGACGCTGGGTCGATGCCGGCGCACGCCGCTTGCACCTGGTGGACCTGAACGGCGCGTTCGCTGGCAAGCCAGTCAATGAACCCGCGATCAAGAGCATCCTGCGCGAGGTCGGCAGCGAAATCCCAGTCCAACTCGGCGGCGGCATCCGCGACCTCGACACCATCGAGCGCTACCTTGATGACGGCATCAGCTACGTCATCATCGGCACCGCAGCAGTCAAGAGTCCGGGATTCCTCAGAGACGCCTGCACGGCTTTTGGCGGCCACATCATCGTCGGCCTCGATGCCAAGGACGGCAAGGTCGCAACCGACGGCTGGAGCAAGCTCACCGGCCACGAGGTGATAGACCTGGCGCGCAAGTTCGAGGACTACGGCATCGAGGGCGTGATCTACACCGACATCGGCCGCGACGGCATGCTCAGCGGCATCAACATCGACGCCACGGTCAAGCTGGCGCAAGCACTCAAAGTGCCGGTGATCGCCTCGGGCGGCCTGTCCGACATCGCCGACATCGAGCGCCTTTGCGCGGTCGCCTTCGAAGGCGTGGGCGGCGTGATCTGCGGTCGCTCGATCTACACCGGTGCGCTGGACTTCTCTGCAGCGCAACGGCGTGCCGACGAGTTGATGCGCTGAAACAGCGGGCAAGGATAATGGCGGGCTCGCCCAGCCCATCGTCCTGCCCATGCTCGCCAAACGCATCATTCCCTGCCTGGACGTCACTGGCGGCCGCGTCGTCAAGGGCGTCAACTTCGTCGAATTGCGTGACGCCGGCGATCCGGTAGAGATCGCAGCGCGCTACAACGAGCAAGGCGCCGACGAGCTGACTTTTCTCGACATCACCGCCACCAGCGACGGTCGCGACCTGATCCTGCACATCATCGAGGCAGTGGCTTCCCAGGTCTTCATCCCGCTGACAGTGGGCGGTGGCGTGCGAACCGTGGCAGACGTGCGGCGCCTGCTCAACGCGGGCGCTGACAAGGTCAGCTTCAATTCGGCCGCAGTGGCAGATCCGCAGGTGATCGCTGACGCATCGGCCAGGTACGGCGCCCAGTGCATCGTCGTGGCGATCGACGCCAAACGCCGCCGAGGCGACGAGCTCAGCGCGCGAGGCCCGGGCTGGGATGTCTACACCCACGGCGGGCGCAAGAACGTTGGGCTCGATGCGGTGGCATGGGCGCGCCGGATGGCCGAGCAAGGAGCCGGTGAAATCCTGCTGACCAGTATGGACCGCGATGGCACCAAGATAGGCTTCGACCTCGAACTCACCCGCGCCGTCAGCGACGCAGTGCCGGTACCGGTGATCGCATCGGGCGGCGTTGGCGCGCTTGAGCACTTGGCCGAAGGCATCCAGATCGGTGGTGCCGACGCGGTGCTGGCCGCCAGCATCTTCCACTACGGCGAGTTCAGCGTCGGCCAGGCCAAGGCGATGATGGCATCGCGCGGCATCCCGGTGCGCTTGTGAGACCAAGACCCGGCGCCAGACCCGCGGTGCACGGCAACCCGCCGCGCGAGGTCCGGTTGATCGGTGGCCTGCTGCGGCGCAGCAAGCTGCCAGTGGCCGACAAGCCGGGCCTGCGGCCGACGCCTGACCGGGTCCGCGAGACCTTATTCAACTGGTTGGGCGCCGACCTGTCAGGCTGGCGCTGCCTCGACGCTTTTGCCGGCAGCGGCGCATTGGGTTTCGAGGCCGCGTCACGCGGGGCGGCCGAGGTGCTGCTGCTCGAGCGCGACACCGGCCTGGTTCGCAGCCTGCGCGAGAGCCAGGCGCGATTGAAAGCCACCACGCTGCGGGTCGAAGCCGCTGACGCGCTGGCCTGGATGGCGGCTTGCGAGCCGGCCCGCTTCGAGTTGGTGCTGCTGGACCCGCCATTCGACGCCGGCCTGCTGCCGCGCGCGGTCGCCGCCGCGGCGCCGCTGGTCGTGCCCGGCGGATGCCTGTACGCCGAGTCACCCGATGCGCTCGCTGCCACCGATTTACCCGCCGGGTTCGAACTCTGGCGACAGGGCCGCGCCGGTTTGGTGCACTATCATTTATTGCAGCGCGCGCTCTGAATCCTTCCCATCATTCGAATCACTCTCTGGAGATGAAGATCTTGACCCAGGCCCAGTTCACGACTGCCGTCTATCCCGGCACCTTCGACCCGATGACCCTGGGCCACGAGGACCTGATGCGCCGATCTTCACGAATGTTCGGCAAGCTGATCCTGGCGGTCGCGGTGGGTCACCACAAGCGAACGATGTTCTCGATCGACGAGCGTCTCGACATGGCGCGTGAGATCGTCAAGCAATACCCGAACGTCGTGGTGATGCCGTTCAGCGGCCTGCTGCGCGACTTCGTGGTCGGCAACAACGGCAACGTGGTGGTGCGCGGGGTGCGTGGGGTCACCGATTTCGACTACGAATTTCAGATGGCTGGCATGAA
>CALQBT020000014.1 GCA_943328885.2 Bordetella parapertussis
GCCACTGCCTCCTCGGGTGTGCAAGGCTCACCGCTGGCGCGCCGGACATAGCGCGGGTACAGCAGCAGAGCGCCGGCCACCAGTTCGTCGAGCATGAGCCGCCGGCTGCGCCGGGCGGGTGGGTGGCGATCGGTGCCAAGACCCCAGCCCGCAAAGAAGGGCTGGCCCCAACAAGTGACTTTGACACCGCGCAGCAGCGCTTCGAATCCGGTCAGCGAGGTCATGGTGTGGACCTCGTCGACTTGCGACAGCAACCTCTCCATGGCGACATCGGTGACAAGCTCGTCGCACCAACGGGCCGCCTGTTCTTCCTGCGCGCCCGCTGCGCGCAGGCCCGCCACAACGTCCGGGTGCGGTTTGTAGACGATCCACGCATCGGGGCGGGCACGTCGCACCGCCTGCAGCAGTTCGATGTTGTGGCGTATCACCGGCGAACCGAACCTGATCGAGGCGTCGCTCTCCACCTGCCCTGGTACCAACAGCACGGACTCGGTGTGGGCCGGCCGCACCCAGGCGCGGCCACCGAGGTTGTACTTCGTCAAAGTCTCGCCGACGATCCAGTCGCGCAGTCGGGCTGCGCGAGTCAGCAGCGCGGCGTCGAAGCTTCGGTCTTGCAGCATCACTTCCAGATCGGAGGGCTGTGTCGCGTCGAAATACAGGCCACGCGAATCGATCACCCAGGACAAGGGCCGGACGAGGTCGGCGCCGAGGCCGACCGAGCGCAGAAAGCCGTCTTCGAGGCGCAGGCGCGTGACCGTGGAACCAATGCGGCGCTCCAGGGTTTTGGGAAGGGTCTGGTACCCCCAGCACGCCAGCACGGCACCGTCTGGGATGTCCCGACTGTCGTGCGTGAAGACCACCCGCGATCGCGGGAAGAAGCGTGGCACGATGCTGCGTTTCCAGGGCGACAAGCCAAACGCATGGACGATGGCTGGATCGCTTTCGTGTACTGCTTTGCGCGCGGTCTCGGCCGCGACGGTTGCCGGGGCCTCGAGCAAGGTGTTCACCGCGTCATCCTCGCAGCGACGGGTGGCGAAAAAGCCAGCGCTGAACGAGCGGCCGTGCCTTGCGGCACAGACCCTGAGGCCATCAGCGCCTCCACCGCGTCGAAATGCCCCGCCCAGGTGGGGACGCGGAAATCTTGCAGCCGCGCGATCTGTGCTTGCCGGGCCTGGCCATCATGGCGGGTATAGGACTCCACCGCGGCTAGCCAGGCCGGGCCGTCCAGTGGATCCAGGTACTCCGGCACCGCACCGGCAATTTCGCGGAATACCGGCAGATCGCTGGCCAGCACCGGCACGCCAGCGGCCAGGCCTTCGACCAGCGGCATGCCGAAGCCCTCGACGAACGAGGGCATCAACAGCGCCTGCGCGTGGGCCAGCCAGCCGGCCAGTTCGGCATCGCAGCAGTGCTGGCGTTCGATCACCACACCCTGCAAGAAAGGGCTGCGCTGCAACTCGCGCAGCAGCGACTCGATCTCCCAGCCGCGCTGGCCGATGAGCACAAGTCGCGGCGCCGCCGACGTTCCCAGGCGCTGCACCAGGCGGTCCCAGACCTTGAGCAGCAGTGCATGGTTCTTGCGCGGTTCCAGCGTGCCCAGCGCGACGAAATAAGCCTGTTGCAGCGGCCGTTCGCCGACCCTGCGAGCTGCGCCGAGTGGGGTCGCGCCGCCGCCCTGCCCGAGGCGGGCCACGGTGGCTGCGGGCATCGGCAGGTGTTCGGCGCGTGCCCACGCCGCCAAGGCATCGAGCGTGGCCTGCGAGTTGGTGACCACTGCACTGGCCCAAGTCAACGCGTGGCGCATGCGCTGGGCGTGACGGCGAGACTCGCCTGCACGGCAGAACTGTGGGTGCGTGATCGGTATCAGGTCGTGGATCACGAGCAGCGAGCGCGCGCCCCGCGCGCGCAGGCCCGATGCCCAGTGCGCATGCTCGAGCCCGCTGTGTCCGGCGTTGATCAACCACGGCCCGGCCTGGGCGTGCCGCTGCGGGACTGGCCAGCGCCAGGTGTCGACCAAGGCGGCGGGTACCGCTGCCAGCAGGCCGAAAGCCATCGCAGCCCAGGGTGCAGAGGGGGGACTGTCGACAGCGCCGATCAGCCAACGGAAGACTGCCTGCGATGCGCGAGGCGGCAGCGTCAGGTGCAGGCGGCCAATGCGCAGCAGCGCCCGCGCAGCAGGCCGCTGCGGATCGCCGCCAGCCGGGCCAAGGCCGAATCGCTCGACATAGGCCAGCGCGACGCGATCGACCCCGGTGGGTAGCCGGGTCTTCAGGCGTCGGCCGACGAGTCGTGTGACATCAATCCACATGGTCAGAGGCTGTCGATACGGTTGCGATGCGCTGAGCCGCCGGCTCAGCGGGTCAGGTTGAGGAGGTTGAGGGCGGGCAGGGCAGCGCCCCAGACCAGGTTGAGGAACTTCTGCAGTTCAGCGGCGGGTGCGTTCGAGACGTACAGCACATCGCGGTGCTTGATCGGGAAGCCCTGAGCGACGAACAAGCTCGCCGGGTCGCTCAGATCGAGCACATAGACCACCGGCACGCGGCCCTTGTTGCCAGCCCTGTCGGCCGAATCCGCAGGCAGCACAGCGGGGTCCTCGAGGCGGAAGACGAAGACGCCGCGCGCATCGGCGCGGGCATCGTTGAGGCCGCCGGCCCGCGCCAGCGCCTGCGCGAGCGTGAGACCTTGGGCCTCGAACGGCAGTTCGTCGTTGCGCCCGGTGGCGCCCAACACCACGAAGCTCAGTGGCTGGGCCAGCACGGTGACCACGTCGCCGGCCTGCAGCCTGACATTCAGGCGCGGATCGCTGATCAGCGCGTCCAGTGGCAGCGAGTGCACGGTCTGACTGCGGGTGAGTTGCACGCTGACCTTGCTCACGGGCTGACGGGCGCCGCCTGCTGCGGCCAGCGCATCGAGCAGTCGTTCGCCGCGAGGCGTCAACGGCATGCGCAGGCTGCTCGCCACCTCGCCCACAACCGTCACGCTGGCATGGCCCGGGCGCGTCAGGCGCACCATCGCCTGGGGTTGGTTGGCGCGGCCGTCCAGACGGCGCACGATCATCTTCTCCACCTCAGCCAGCGTGCGACCGGCCGCTTCCAATCGGCCGCCGAAAGGCAGGGAAATCTCGCCATCGGCGTCGATCACCTGCTCGGGCAGCGTGGCCGTGCGGCCCGCGCCGAGGCCGCGTGCATCGCCGTTGCCACCGAAGAGCATCGCTGGCGGCGCCTCCCACAGCGTGACCTCGACGGCGTCACCCAGACCTAGCCGCATCGCTTGGCTCTCGGGCAGGCCTGTCGGCGCGTGCGGCGTCAGGCCGCTCTGCGACAGCGTTGGCGACCAAGAAAATTGAGAGCCCTGAGACTCCATGCGGCGCACGAGGTTGCGACCGATCGGGATCACCTGGATGCGACCGTCCCGGTGATCGTCGGTGGGCGTGAGCGCCTGCACCGCACTGCGCGTCGGACCCGAACTCGGCACGACAGCGGGCAGGGTGCCGCAGGCTGCGAGCAAGGCGGAAAGTGCAAACAAGTTCAGCAGGCGAAGCATGGTGTTAGGGTGGCCGTCGCCCGGGTGACTCGGTGCGGCTGCGCACGGTAGGCAGAGTTCTGACATTGGAGCGAAGCGGCGGGTTTGCCAATGCCGCGATAAGGGGCTGGGAAACCAGTCAGTCGGTCCGCCTTCGACCCCGTGGTGCTGGCGTCACCGTGTCGGGAGGTCAAGGTATTGGCGGCAGAGCCCCTGGGTCGGCTGCGCTGTTCGGGCGGTCCTCAGGCGGCTGAATCGGTGCGTGCGAAGTCGCCACTTTCAACGCGTTGTCCTTCTGCCAGATCACGTCCACGGTCCATTCGCAGCCGCAGCGCCTGCTGCACGCCCTCGGGGCAGGTGCCTGCCGCGACAAGGTCGTCGGTCAGGCGCCGTATGCTGCGGGCCCGCACGTCGTACTGCATGGGTGAGGCGATACGCTGCGGCACGAGCGTGGTCTCGACGCCGTTCTTCACCAGGAAGGCCCGGTAGGCTTCGTACTTGGCCGGATAGGTCGCGTTGAACAGCGAGAAGTCGGCAGCCTCGCGCAACTGCTCAAGGCTGCTGCTGGAGGAGAAATCCCGCAGCAGGAGTGTCGGCAGGTTCAAGTACTCGCACAGCTCGCGCGTGCGCGTGTCGAACACCAGGTTCAGCGCCGGCACGCCCGTCAGCAGCGCAGCCATGTTGCCGTGGAAGCGCGAGCCCAGCACGAAGTCGAAGCCCTTCATGAAAGCCAGCCCATCGTCCAGGCTGAAGAACCAATGCGTGTGACGGCGGAACCATTCGCGCGCCACATCGTGCGCGACCGATCCTTCGTTGTAGTAGTGGAAGAAGAACTCGGTATCCTGGACGTGCTGCGGTTCGTCGGAAGCCAGTCCCAGCAGATAAGTCTCGCTCTGCGCGATGTAGGCATCGCAGTGCCGCACACCGAAGGCGATCAGCCGCGCAATGCTGTCACGGTACAGGCCTGTGGGGGTGCAGTGGAAGGCCGTGCGTGCGGCACCCTGGCGCGGCGCGGCGGGCGCGATCTGGAAGTTCGGGTCCAGGCTGTAGAACATCGAGGGGCAGCCGATGACGTCGACGTTCTTGATGCCATGGCGGTTGAGCACCTCGGCCGTGTAGTCGCCGCGCAAGCCGATGGTCGTGCTGCGTTCGGACAGCAGCGCCAGGAAGCGCAGCGTGCCAGCACTCAGCGAGACCTTGTCGCCGTAGTTGTCGGCCTGCGCGCCGGCGCCGATCATGACCACCCGCTCGACGCGCTTGCGCTCCAGCAGGTCGGCCACGTCTCCCAGGTCGGTGGACGGGCTGATGAAATTGGACATCGACAGCACCAGGGTCGCGTCCGGCTCTTCCAAGGCCTCGATGTCGAGCAGCGTGACGCTGTTCTTCAGTTGGCGTGCGACCGCCGCTTCGAAGAAGTAGTTGCCGGTGTTGTGCACCGCAGCGGTCAGCCGCTGCTGCAGGCTGCCGCCTTGCTCGACCAGGGGCGGGACGGTGCGCGCAAAGTAGACCTTGCCCACTTGGCGGCCACTCAAGCCAGCACCGGCTGCGCGCCGGCCAACGAGCTCACGCGCACCGCATTCATCACGTCGTCAAGGATGTCGCGGATGACTGGGTGCTTGTGCGCCAGTTCGTCCAACTCGTGCAGCAGCGCAAAGCCCGCGCGACCCTCTTCCTTGCCAAAGCCCACGAAGTGCTCCAGGGCCGAGCCGAACTCGCCGCTGCGCACCTTGGCTTCGACGTCTGCGTGCCGGCATAGGTAGTCGGCCTCGGCCGGCTTCAGTGCTTGCGCCAGCAGAAACTGCGCGCGCTCGGATTCCTCGGCCAGCAGGGCGATCTTCAGCGCGGCCCCTGTCAGTACGGGTGCCAGGTCCTTCGCGGCGCGGCCGCTGCGAAGCGATGTGCCGAAGGCCTTCCAGACATCGGCTGGCAAGCCCACATGGCTGCTCTCGTTGAGCAGTTGCTGGACGAGATCCAACACATTCTTGTCGACGCGTCGGACCGTTTGCAGGTGTTGCGTCAGCAGCCGGGCGGCGTCCTCGTGACGCCCCAAGGCCAAATCCAAGCGCAACGCCAGCATCGCCGGGTCGAGCGTGTCTCGCAAGCTCGCGCTGCGCGGGTCTTGCGACAGCATGGCATCGAGGTCCAGATCCTCCTGGTCGTCGACCTGTAGAGGCGAGGCGTCCCCATGCGCCAGATCGTCGGCGAAAGCGGCCTGCAAGCGTGGGCGCCCTTCGGCTTCTGCCAGATCGATCAGGCAGCGCAGCGTGATCGATCGATCCATGCTGCCGCTCAACAGGCGGTGGCGCAGCGCGGCGGTCTTGGTCAGCGAATACAGCCACCACTGGCGATTGTGGGCGTTGACGGCGACGTGTTTTCCCACGTTCAGTCCCGTCAGATCGCGCCAGGCCTCGGGGTTTTGTCGCGTGTCGACAACGTCGAAGCAGCGGCGGAAGTTTCGCGACATGCTGGTGCGCGACAGCATGCTGGGCCGGCCCACCTCGTAGTAGTAAAGAGGCAGTGGCGCGACCTGCACCTGCTTGCCGGCTTGAATCAGGCGCAGGTATAATTCGTAGTCTTCGTGGCCCACACCCTGCAACTCGGAGTACCCGCCGATCTCCAGCAGCGCTGCTCTTCGGAAGATGGCCGTGGCAGCGCCGATGCAGTTCTCGGTGGGCGCGAGCGACAAGGGGCCACCCAGCGGCACATAGCTGACCTTGGTCGGCGACCCGTCACCACGCGTGAGCACCTCGCTGCGAATCGACTCCTCCATGAAAATGTTCAAGCAGTTGACGGCGTGTGCACCGGTCGACTCGATGGCGGTGACGAGCGTCTGTAGCAATTCGGGCCGGGCAATGTCGTCATCGTCGAGGAAACAGATGTACTCGCCGCGCGCTTCGCGCAGGGCTGTGTTGCGCGCCGCGCCGAGGTAGGCGTTGGTTTGGCGCAGCAGTCGCCCGCCGACGCGCCGCAGCAATTTCTCGACCTGGACCAGAGCCTGGACGGCCTCCTCCGAGGTGGAGCCATCGTCCACCACCAGGATCTCGAAATTGGAGTAGGTCTGACACACCGCCGACAGGATGGCATCGATCAGTTTTTTAGGACGCTCATGATGGGTGATGGCAAAAGTGACCAGCGGATGTCGGTCAGGCTGGGTGTCGGCGCGCCGCACGTCGAGCGCCACCGCGCACTGGGCATGTAAGTCGATCCATTGGCGGTCTATCTCTTCGCTGGTCTCCGACGGCACCGGCACGGTCAGCCCCGACTGGAGGGCTTGACGCATCTTGTCGGCCAGCTGCGCGCTGGTGATGTTGCACAGGCCGGCGTAGTCGCGTTCGGCGAACAACTCGTGGCCGCCACCGGCCAGCGACGAGATCACCGGCACGCCGAGCATGATGGACTCCAGCACGGTGTAGGGGCTGTTTTCGACAGGCGAGGGGATCACCACCACCGGCGCGGGTCGCGACAGGATGTACTGCGCCGCCTCGTTGCGGGCCATGCCGCTGCGCACGCGAATTGGGAAGCGCCAATCCTTGCAGCGGTCGACCAGGAACACGCCAGAAGGCTGGTTGTCCACCGTACCGAACTTGCCCAGGAAGCTGACCAACACCTTGGCCTGTGCCAACTCGTCCTCGATCAGGCTCAGCGCATCGCAGAACACGGCGAAACCCTTGCGATCCTCGTGACGCGCGAAGAACACGATGTCGGTGGCCGCCCTGCCGGTCTTGACGTGAGGGCGCAGCGCGCGCACGCGCTGCAGCGATTCACAGAGCTGCGAGCAGACGTTCTTGATGACCCGCGTGTCGGTAGGTAGCTCGAAGCCCTCGTCGCGCAGCCACCGCACCAGGTAGGCGCTGGGGCTGACCACGCAATCGGCCTGCGCGATCGAGCGGCGTTCCATGAAGTCGATCTTCAACTGGTCTTCGTGCACGAAGAAGCTTTGGTTGGCGTCAATGGTCCAGCGCGTGGGCCCGTGCAACTGAATCACCAGTCTGGTCGTCATCAGGCCCAGCCCCTGCCGTTTCAGCGAGGTCGCGAAGAAACCCAGACCCTTGTAGTCGTGGAAGTGCACGACGTCATAGCGCGTCTCAAGCCCTGCCAGGTGGCGTGCGATGGCATACGAGCGCTTTTCATAGCTCAGCGGTTCAGTCACCCACTGCGCGGCGTCGAGAAAGCCCAGTTTGATGCCTTGCCCGGCGAAGTCAGCGCTCAGGCCGGGCTTGTCAGCCTCGGTCATGGATCCCGGGATCGGGCAGTACAGCACGTCGACCAGCATGCCCCGGCGGGCCAGCAACTGGGCCAACTCGAGGAAGGCGGCACCGATGCCACCCGAACTGCCAACACCGGCCAGTTCTTCGGTGACCAGGCAAATGCGCAAGGCGGTGGTGGCTTGGGAAGGGTGGGCGGGATGGTTCATGGCGTGGTGGGGTGAGAGGGTTGGGAATGGGTCAGTTCAGGCCATCGGCGCCAGGGCGGCGATCCTGGGCGCTTGTTGCGGTGCGGCGGCCGCAGCCGTAGGCTGGCGGCTGTGCCACAAGCGGGGCCGGGGCAGCAAGGTCACCGGGAGTGGGGCGCGATACAACCAAGCCGTGGACACTTCGGAGAACAGGGGATGGAAGAAGGGGTCACCCTGTGCCATCCACGCCTTCCAGCGCGAAACGAACAGCGCCGAGTCCTCGGGATGGGGATCGGTGGTGTCGCTGCCGCGGGTCTTGCTCTCGTGATGGATCAGCACCGAACCGCCGGACTGCAGGACGCGCCAGCCCAGTTCACCGGCGCGCAGGCACAGGTCGATGTCGCCAAAGCCTACGGCCAAGCTCTCGTCGAAGCCGCCGATGGCTTTGAAGCAGTCTCGGCGCATCAGCAGGCAGGCTGCGGTGACGGCAGAGACTTCGCGCGCCACCAGCAGCGTGCCCCGGTAGCCGACATTTCGCGCTCCGGTCGCAACTTCTTGGTGCGGCAGAAACTTGCCGAAGTGCTCGGCGGCACCAAACATACCCACGCCAACGCCAGCGTGCTGCACGCCGATGCGGTCAGCGTAGATCAAGTGGGCCCCGACGATGCCCACGCCTGGCCGCCCTACCAGGCCCAGCATGGTGTGCAGCCAACCTGGCTCGAGTGCCTCGATGTCGTTGTTGCAGAACAGCAGGTGCGTGTAGTGCGCGCCCAGTTGGCGCACCGCGGCGTTGTTGATGGTCGAGAAATTGAAGGGCCCGCTGTGACTGAGCACGGTGTGGCGACGCTTCAGTGTCTCGAAATAGGCCTTGGACTTCGGGTCGGTTGAGTCGTGGTCGACCACAACGAGGTCGACGTCCAGGCCCTGGGTCGTGCGCTCCAGGCTCTCCACGCATTGGCGCAGCAACTCGTGGTGGTTCTTGGTCGGGATGATCACCGCCACGCGCAGGCCGGCAGGCAGCGAGTACTGAGGTCGGTAATAGTTGAACTGTCCCTTCTCGGCCTCCACCACCGCGACCTCGCTGCAGCGGTCCAGGTGCCTCTGCAGCACCTGCGCAGTGGCCGTGGTGACCTCTGCCTTTCTGTCATGACCGGCCGATGTGTTCAGCGTGCGCCAGCGGTACAGTATCTCGGGCAAGTGAGCGATGCGGCACGCTTTCTCGGCGGCGCGCAGTATCAGGTCCACGTCCTGCGAGATGCGCAGGTTCTCGTCCAGCCCGCCCAGGTCCAGCAGAAAAGTTCGCCGGAACGCCAGCAGGTGCACGACGTAGGGGTGGTGACGGAAGTACTCGAGCGAGAACGCCGGGCGCAGCGCGAAGTCCAACACCTCGTCGCCGCCCGCGGTCATGATGACCTCGTCGGAATATGCCATGTCGGGCTGTTCTGATGCCGCGCACTGGGCCACGCGCAACAGCGCCTGCGGCTCCAGCAAATCGTCGTGGTCGAGGAAGATCACGTAGTCGCCGCGTGCGGCGTGCACGGCGGCGTTGGTGCTCGCTGACACGCCGGCATTGACCGCATGGCCACCGGCGTGCACGCGCGGGTCGCGCGCCGCGAACTCGGCCGCGATGCGTCGCGTGGCGGGGTCGCTCGAAGCGTCGTCCCACACCACCAGTTCCCAATGAGGGTAGACCTGCGCCTGCACCGAGTCGAGCGTGGCGCGCAGCAGTGCGCCCGGCGTGTTGCAGGTGGGCACCACCACGCTGATCAGCGGCTTGCCCTGCACGCGCTTGGCTTGTGCCCGCAACGCGGGCAGGCTTTGCCGCAGCCTGGCTTGGTAGCTTTGCCACAGTTCGGTGTGCGGCTCGTTGCTGCGTGTCGGTGTACGCATGACCGCCGACTGGGCATAGGCCTTGCGCAGGTCTGCGCGCAGCAACGGGGCGAGCAGACCGCCGCGCGCGGCGGCGCGGGTCTCCGGCCGTCGCGAGAAGCGGTTGAAGTCGAACAGGACCCGGCCCAAGCGACGCAGCGCGGCCTCCCAGCGCCCGATGGCCTGGACATCCATCCATTCCAAGATGAACTCGCCCTCGGTCTCGATCGGGTCGAGTCTCAAGGCGCGCACGTCCGCTGGCATCTCGATGACCTCGCGCAGATAGCCGCGCCGTGTGACGGGCAGCTTGAAAACCCCCCGCTCCGAATAACCCGCACCGGTGTCGACGTAGAGCTTGGTCAGCGTGCTGCTGCGCTTGCGCAGATAGCCCTCGACGTAGTACCAGCGCGAATTCCTCACGCGACCCAGTGCGCCGGTGAGGTGGAAGGCCGGATCCGCGCCGGTGGCGCGCCATTCGCGTGCCGCGAGGTCGAGCGGCGTTGCATCGCGCAGCGGCAGGATGGCCGCCTCGTGCGAGAGGCGGGGCATGCAGCGCAGCAGACGGTCCAGCAGTCGGACCCCAGGGCGTTCGATCGGCAGAGGCCTCATGACGCAGCCCCCGCTTCGTTGGCGCGCCGGCCCGACTCCTCGTAGAACGCGAAGGCGTCGGCGATATCGTCGAAGGCGTGCAGCCGGCCTTCGACCAGCACGGCTGCGCGCTCACAGTGTTCTCGGATGTATCCCGGATGGTGCGAGACGATGATCATTGCGCAATGCTTTCTTTTCAAGAACAGCTCCTCGTGGCACCTCGCGTGAAAGCGCTGGTCGCCCACCGCCACGATCTCGTCGATCAGGAAACAGTCGAAGTCGATCGCCATGGAGATGGCGAAGGCCAGGCGCGCACGCATGCCTGCCGAGTACTTGCGCACAGGCTCGAACAGGTATTCGCCGAGCTCAGAGAAGTCCTGCACGAAGTCGATCACCGGTGCGATCGGTACGCCGTAGACGCGGCAAATAAAGCGCAGGTTGTCCAGCCCCGTGAGGCTGCCTTGGAATCCGCCGCTGAAAGCCAGCGGCCAGGAGATGGACATACCACGGTGGACCTCACCGCTCGTGGGCAGTTCGGCGCCGCTCATCAGGCGAATCAGTGTTGACTTGCCCGCACCGTTGCGGCCGAGGATGCCGATCTTCTCGCCGGGCCGCACGATGAGGTCCACCCCGTCGAGCACGGTTCGCTCGCGCGATCGCGTCGCATAGGTCATGCAGACCTGCTCCAGGCGGATCATCCGGACTCTCCGCTGCGACGGATCAAGCGCACCAAAAGCAGTCCCACCAAGGCCATCACAGCGGTGGCGGTGAGCGCATAGACCGGATCCTCATGGGTGTGCACCAGGGGGCCGTAGTAGCCGCGCCGCAGCATCTCGACGCCGTGCACCATGGGCAGCCACAGCACGAAGTCCTGCGCTGAGCGCGGCAGCCAGTCGACCATGCTGCCCGCACCCGAGAGCGGAAACAGCACGTAGGTCAAGGTGTGCCAGAGGCGATCCACCAGTTCGGACTGCGCGGCCAGGCCGCCGACGAACAGGCCCATGGCGATGCCGAATGCGGCCAGCATCAGCCAAGCGGCGATCATGGTCAGCAAGTCGTGCGGTGCATCCATCCAGCCCAGCGCGATGAAGCAGGTCGACAGCACAGCCAGGGACATCGTGGCGCCGGCGATCTCCAGCAGGATGCGGGCAGCGAAGAGGTCAAAAACACGCACATTGCGGTGGAACATCAAGGATTCGTTGGGGCCGATGGCTGACGCGCAGCGGCCAGCGCAGTTGCGCCACATCAGCACCGACGAGTAGCCGGTGACGGCGAATGCCACGATAGGCAACTGCGAGCCGTGCACGGCCTTGGTCGCTGTCCACAGGGCCGTGATGCCTAGCGTGAACAGCATGGGCTCAAGCAAGAGCCACATGAAGCCGATGTTGTGTCGGCCGTACCGGGTCAGGATCTCGCGCATCATCAGCGCGCCGATCACACGACGCTGGATCGCCATCGACACCGTCAGCGGTGTCAGGGCGCGCAGGGTGACGTGCACAGGCCTGCCCCCTCAATGCCGGTGCTCGCGCACGGCAGACAGCAACAACGTCGACACGCCGAACGCCAGCAAGCCCATGAGCAGCGTGGCCACGACGTTGCGCAGGCGACGCGGCTCTACGGCGTCGTCTGGCAGGTTCGGTTGCACGATCCGGGCCAGGTAGAGTTGCTGACGCCTCGCCTCGTTGCGTGCTATCTCCAGCGCCACCAGCGCGCTGGCCAGCTGACGGTCAGCGACGCTGCGTTCGAGGACCAGGCGCTCATACTCGCCCGCCTTGTCGGTCAAGGAGCCGCGCCCGCCCATGACCCGCGCGCCAGCGGCTGCCACTTCGGCCTCCAGCTCTTTCACGCGCACGCGCAGCAAAGCGATCTGCGGGTTTTGCGGTGCGGCGGCCAGGACCTGCGCCAGCTGCCCACGCGCGGCTGTCAACTCCTCCTGAAGCCGGCTCGCGCTTTGCAGTTGGAGCGCGGACTCGCGCTCGGGATCGAACACCGCCCGTGCGTTGCGGAAGCCGCCCAGCAAGGCGGCGGCGTCCTTCGCGCGGGCCTCGGTCTGGCGCACCTCTGCCTCGGCGTAGCGGATCAGGTCGGCGCGTCCGCGGTCGTTGATGCGGTTGACCAAGGCCTCGCCGAGTTCGAGCAGCCGCGCGTTGATCGCATGGGCGTCGCTCGCCGCGAAGGCGGTCACGCGCAGGGTGGTGATCGAGGTCGCCGAGTCGAAGCTCACCGAGACGCGCTGCCCGTAGTAGCGGAACAGCGATTCGAAGTTGTCCTGCATCCAAAGCGCCGGGAAGCGGCTCAGTGCGTCCACGCCGGGTGCGGAGAAGGTCTTGCGCAGCGACAACTGTCCGTCCAGCGCCTGCAGTGCATCGCGCGACAGCATGTACTCATGCACGGTGAAGGCGTCGTCTTGCGAGCGCAGGAAACCGCTGCCTTGCATCAGTGCGCCCACCAGCGAGGGCCCTTGCTGGCGCTGTGGCATGCGGACCACGAATTTCGAATCCGAAACGTAGATGTCGGACGCGAACAGCGCGAAATACAAGCCGCTGGCCGTGGTGGGCAGCAGCACCGTGAGCCAGAACAGCGCGTTGCACGCCAGGCGCAGCGCCAGCGAGGGATTGCGCGGGGTCGCGCGACCAGCACCTGATGGCGCTGGTGGCTGCGGCCCGCTGGCCTGGGCAGCGCGCACTGCGCACGCATCAGGCGCCACGGCCGGTTCGGTTGGCGTCGCTTGGGCAGCAGTGAGGGGGGGTGCGAGTGCTTCAGTGGCGGACATGACGTGTTGCGCACAACCCGCGGAGGGCGGGAATCGCGTCAGGTCATTGTCTTTGCCTCGCGCTGTTTTCGGGTGGGTTCGGATGGCCCGATCAGCGGCAGAAAAACAGGCTTGATGAGCGCCTTTAGCGCCCGCTGTCAGGGCAAGCGAAAGCCCAGTTTCAGGTGCAACACGGCCGGCATGGCGTGGCCGTTGACGGCGATTCGCGGCAAGTAGGCCAGGTTCAGATTGATCCCGGTATCGGCAAGGCCGATCGTGGTCACGGGCATGACGGCCGGCACCAGCGTCATGCGCCCGCTCCAACTCACCGAACGGTACAGGCCGTAAGCCCCAAGGCCTGTGCCGAATTCGGCCTCGCCGCTGAGCCGCCACTGGCGCAGGTAAGCCACACCGGCGTAGCCGCCCCAGTAGCCGCGCGAATCCTGCATCACGCCGCCGGTGGCGCTGATGCGCCAGTCGCTTGGGTCATCGCCAGCAACGTTGGAGCGCCGCTCGAATCCCAGGCCCGGGTGTTGGTTCTGCCACTCGCGGCCGAGGGCCTGCGTCTGCTGGAAGTGGTAGGACAGGCCACCGACCTGCATGAACCACTGCGGCGGTAGCGCGCGCGCCCGCTCCGAGCTGCCCAGCAGCAGCAGCGCCGCCGCCAAAGCGCGGAGCGTGCCGGTCAGCGCGCTCGATCGGCCACAGGACAGCCTCGAGAGAGATTGCGAAGCGAGTTCATTGAGGTGTTTGGCATGCCTGTCCGAACGCCTGTCATGGCGTGCTGGCAGCTTGACCTTGGCGGCGCAGGATAGGTCGTTCATTGGCCACCCATTCGAGGCTCGGATTGCGGTGTTGGTGTTTGACGAGGGCCGGCAAGTGCTGCTGCACCCGGCGCCACAGGCTCAGCCAGCGCGCGACGGCTCTCGACCTTGCGCCCTGTTTTTTGGTTTCCTTCATTGCGCATTTATAAGATTTTTGATGGTAAATATTAAGATGTCGCATAATAATCAAATAAAGTACTTTACTAGCAAGTAAGCTATATAAATTACATTTGTTACTTTTTCTCAATTCGATGTTGGAGTCTTTTGCGCGGCGGCGCTGCAGGCCGCTGGCGCCGAGCTGCGATGCCTCGACCTCGCGACACAGGACGGGGACTCGCGGCGCCCGGTCGAACTGCCTCGCCCAGACATCCTGATCTCGGGCTTGTCGACGCGGCGTTAGGCCGACGGGCTGCTGGCAGCCGCCTGGACGTGTCTAAGCGCACGTCGTTTCGTCGCTTCAGCGATGCCGCCACCGCAGCGCTGCGCTCAGCGTGGGTAGAGAAGCCGGTGACATGCGCTTGCTAGGCCGCTGGGTGCCGGCGAGTACGCGGGGGTGGTCAAGGACCTGCTGCGCAGGGGGGTCGAGCAAGGCCTAGACTCGCTGCTGCCCTGGCCGCTCGTCATCGACGGCGGGGCGGCGCTGTGCAGCGTGATCTAACCATGTTCGGGCTTTCACTGCAATTTGTCACTTGACTCGATCTTAGAATGCGCTGCTTGAATCTGCAAACCCTCCCAGGAGATCCGCATGGAACGTCGTTCATTCGTCCGTAGCGCCGGCATCGCCGGTGTGTTGGCCGCCGGGGCCGCCCCGGCCATCGTGCACGCGCAGTCCACGCTGCGCTGGCGCATCGCGTCGAGCTTCCCGAAGTCGCTAGACACCTTGTTCGGCGTTACCGACGTTTTCGCCAAGAAGGTCAGTGACATGACCGGTGGCAAGTTCGTCATCAGCACCCACGCTGCGGGCGAGTTGATGCCGGCTTTTGGCGTTCTCGACGGCGTGTCGAACGGCACGGTCGAGATGGCCGGCACCGCGCCTTACTACTTTTTCGGCAAGGACCCGACTTACGCGCTGGACTGCGCGGTACCGTTCGGCCTGAACAGCCGCCAGATGTCGGCCTGGATGTACGAAGGCAATGGCTTGAAGCTGACGCGCGAGTTCTATGCCAAGGTCGGCATCGTCAATTTCCCGATGGGCAACACCGGCGTGCAGATGGGCGGCTGGTTCCGCAAGGAAATCAATTCTCTGGCTGACCTCAAGGGCTTGAAGTTCCGCATCGGCGGCTTTGGCGGCAAGGTGCTCGAGCCCTTGGGCGTGGTGGCGCAGAACATCCCGGGTGGCGAAATCTACCAGGCGCTCGAGAAAGGCACGATCGACGCGGCC
>CALQBT020000015.1 GCA_943328885.2 Bordetella parapertussis
AGGATCCAACCCTTCCAGCCGATCAGCACCCAGGCACTGATCGACATCGCCAGCAGCAGCGCAACCACCGTGCGGCCGATCGCATCGCCTTCGGCCCAGAATTGCGCCAGGCCTTGCATCTCAGTGCCGGTTGGCCCGGTGGGTCAAGGCTTGTGTGGCCATCACGAAAGACCCAGCACGTCGTTCATGTCGAACAAACCTTGGGAGCGGCTGGCCAGGAATCGGGCCGCACGCAGGCTGCCCTGCGCATAGGTGGCGCGGCTCGAGCTCTTGTGCGTGATCTCGATGCGCTCGCCCGTGCCGGCGAACAGCACCGTGTGGTCACCCACGATGTCGCCACCGCGGATGGCGGAAAAACCGATCGTCGACGGGTCGCGCTCGCCGGTGACGCCATGGCGGGCGTAGACCGCGCAGTCCTTGAGCTCGCGGCCCAGCGCCGCAGCCAACACCTCGCCGATTTGCAGCGCCGTGCCGCTGGGCGCGTCGACCTTGTGGCGGTGGTGGGCCTCGATGACCTCGATGTCGTAGCCCTGGTTCAGCGCGCGCGCGGCCTGATCCAGCAGCTTGAGCATCACGTTCACACCGACACTCATGTTGGGCGCCAACATCAGGGCGATGTGGTCGGCATGGTCGGCGATCTCGGCTTTTTGGGCCGGCGTGAAGCCGGTGGTGCCGATCACCGCCTTGACGCCGAGCTCGCGGCACAGCTTCAGGTGCGCCAAGGTGCCTTCGGGACGGGTGAAGTCGATCAGCAGCTGTGCCGAGCTCAGGCCTGCGCGCAGGTCGCTGGTGATCATCACGCCAGTGCTGCGGCCGGCGAAAGCGCCGGCGTCCTGGCCCAGCGCCGGGCTGCCCTCGATGTCGAGCGCGCCGGCCAGCCGGCAGTCGGGCTCGGCCAGCACGGCTTCGATCAGGACGCGGCCCATCCGGCCCGAGGCGCCGGCGATCGCGATGCGCAGGCGGGCGTCGCTCATGAGGGCTCGAGTGGCGGGTAGCTGCGCACTGCACCCATCGGCAGCACCGGCATGGCGGCAGTCTTCGGCGGGGGCGGCAGGGCTTGTTTTTGCTCAGGCGTGAGTTCGAGCAGCGGCGCGACGGCCCTGGGCTGGGTGCGGTTGATCGAGGCCACGAACTCCTGCTCGCTGGGCAGCTCCGGGGCCTCAAGCGTCATGAGCTGGTCGCCCTTGAACGAGGCGACGATGCTGCGGCGCTGCGGCTCGGTGCCCTGGCGGTGGATCGTGAACACGTAGTCCCAGCGGTCGGTGTGAAACACATCGGTGAGCATCGGTGAGCCGAGGATATCGCGCACCTGGGCCCGGGACATGCCAGGCTTGATCAGCGCAGCCTGTTCGCGCGTGACCACGTTGCCCTGCACGATGTCCATGCGGTAGGGCTTGATGAAGCCCAGCAAGTCGCCGCCTGACGTCATGGACGGCAGAGAGGGCATGGACGGTAGCCAGGAGCAGGCTCCGAGCGCCAACAACAGCGCCAGAGTGCCAGCGCTGCGAACCAAGGGGTGGATTGTCAAGAGGCCTGCCATGCTGTGTGGGGCTGAATGTGGGGCGGTGCGCACCCCACGCAGCTGGATATCATCTGCTGATTCTAGCCATCCACCCCGTCGCGCCCGCCGGGCCTTTCATGACGAATGCCGACGAACTCAAGAGCAGCGGCCTGAAGGCCACCCTGCCGCGCATCAAGATCCTGGAAGTCTTCCAGCGCACGGCGCAGCGGCACATGACGGCGGAAGACGTTTACAAAGCGCTGTTGCAGGACGGCGCTGACGTCGGCTTGGCCACTGTCTACCGGGTGCTGATGCAGTTCGAGCAGGCCGAACTGCTGTCGCGCAGCCACTTCGAGTCAGGCAAGTCGGTGTTCGAGCTGAACGAAGGGCAGCACCACGACCACCTGGTCTGCCTGACCTGTGGCCGGGTCGAGGAGTTCTTCGATGCCGAGATCGAGCAACGCCAGCGAGCGGTTGCTGCAGCGCGTGGCTTTGAACTGCAAGATCACGCGCTGTCGCTGTACGCGGTGTGCATCAAGCCGGACTGCCAGCAGCGCGGCAAGTAGCCGCGGGCGGGTTCACGCCTCGGTCTGCCGCATCGCTCGCTGGTGGCGTTCGATGAATTCTTGATAAGTGTCGATGCCGCGCAGTTGCAGGATGGTGTTGCGCACCGCCGCCTCGACCAGCACCGCCAAATTGCGGCCCGCATCCACCGTGATCACCGCCTTGCGCACGGCGATGCCCAGGATGTCTTCGTACAGCGGTTCGTAAGGCAGGCGCTCGAACTCGCGCTCCATCGTCTCCTTGCGCACCAGATGGACGATCAGCTTGAGCCGCATCTTGCGCCGTACCGCGGTCTCGCCGAAGATGGCGCGGATGTCGAGCAGGCCGATGCCACGCACCTCCAGCAGGTTGAGCAGCAGGTCGGGACAGCGACCCTCGAGGGCGCTTTGCGAGATCCGGTAGAAGTCCACCGCATCGTCGGCGACCAGGCCATGGCCGCGCGAGATCAGTTCCAGCCCCAGTTCGCTCTTGCCCAGTCCGGACTCGCCGGTGAGCAGCACGCCCAGGCCGAGGATGTCCATGAACACGCCGTGCCGGGTCATCCGATCGGCAAACAGCTGCGCCAGGTAGGTGCGCATGATGTCGATCACATGACCGGCCGAGTCGGCGGTGACGAACAGCGGGATCTCGGCCCGGTCGCACATCGCCACCAGCCGAACCGGCGGCGTGACGCCGTCCGCGGCGATCAGCACTGGAGGCTCCAGTGTGACGATGCGCGAGATCCGCCTTTCGCAGTCCTCGGGTGAGGCTTGCGACAGGTAGGCTACTTCACGCCGGCCAACGATTTGCACCCGGTAAGGGTGGATGTAGTTGAGGTAGCCCACCAGATCGGCGGCCGATTGGGCATCGCGCACCGCCGCCTCGTCGAAGCGACGTTCGGGATGTGCATGGCCGGCGATCCACTCCCAACGCAGCAACTCACGGTGGGATTCGAACAGCGCCTCGGCACTGATGGAGGTCGGTTTCACGGCGCTTCGGCGCTGCTCACGCTGCCGACTTCAGCGGCGCCCATTCAGCGATCAGCTTGTGCAAGCTGGAGGCATCCTCGCTGAGCTTGAGGCGCTCGCGTAGCTCACGGTCCGACAGCATCTCGGCGATCTCCGAAAGAATCTCGAGATGGCGCTGAGTGGCTGCCTCGGGCACCAGCAGAAATATCAGCAGGCTGACGGGCTCGTCATCTGGCGCGTCGAAAGGAAGTGGTTGTGCGACCCGGATCACCGCTGCCAAAGGGCTCTTCAGCCCTTTGATTCGGCCGTGCGGGATCGCCACGCCATGGCCCAGACCGGTGGAGCCCAGGCGTTCGCGAGCGAACAGGTTGTCTGTGACGGTGGCGCGGGCGATCGCATGGTGGTTTTCAAACAACATGCCGGCGTGCTCGAACACGCGTTTCTTGCTGGTCGCCTCGATCCCTACCAACACATTGGTTGCGGGCAGGATGGCGGTGAGACGGTTCATGACGTTCCCCCCGCGTGCTCGCCGCTTTTGGCTGGCACAACCACGGGGCCTGTGACTGAAGCATGATTATAGAAAGGCATTGCCGCGCCGCAATGCACGCAGGCGTCAGATGTGTCAGCTGTTGTCACGATGCCTCAGTTGTTGAGGTGTCAGCGACAAAAACGGCCCCTTTAGGGGCCGCAGAGGCTGTGACGCCGGCCTACGCCAGATCGGTGTCGATACGTTTGGGCGCCGGATGGTGATGGTCTTGCAGCTTGTCTTTGTGGCGACAGACCTGGCGATCAAGCTTGTCCATCAGCTGGTCGATCGCAGCATAGAGATCCTCATGCGACTGCTCGACAAAGATGTCCTTTCCCTTGGCGTGGAGTGTCACTTCGGCTTTTTGCCGTCGTTCCTTCTCCTTGAGTTTCTCGACTGTCAGCAGAACACTGATGTCGACCACCTGATCAAAGTGCCTGGTGACCCGATCCAGTTTGCTCAGCACGTACTCGCGCAGTGCTGGTGTCACGTCCAGATGGTGTCCGCTGATCGTCAGGTTCATCGGATCGTCCTTTCAAAAGGGTTGTCGGAAACTGGGCGGGCCACAGCGCCTGACCTCAACGGCATGGCCGGTACGCCCGCTTCGAGTGTGCGCTCATTTCCGGGTTCTTGACAAGGGCGTCGCGTCAGCTTGGTCAACTCGATGCGCTCGATGGGTGAATGGCATCGAACCGGCTGCCACGCCGTGGCACGTTAGGTCTTTGCCTCAGCGGAGCTGCCGTTTCATCCGGTGGCGGCTGCAATCCAACCTAGCGCAGCGGAAACACGTTAAAATGTCGTATTCGACAGCGGCAGCAGGTCGACCTTGGTCAGCCTCAAGTCGGATTGTTTTCCCAGATTCTGAAGCCGCCACCAGGTATGAGGGCGGTCAGTTTTGCCAGCATTGGGTCGCTGGTTGGTGTCTTTCCGGTCAACGTGGGGGTGCCGATTGGCATGTGCCATCATTAGCGGAGCGGGTGGTTTCGTAGCAGCATGAGAAAAAGCGCGACGAATAACGATGTCTTGTCGACCCGTGAAGCCGCTGAGCGCTTGGGCGTCGCGTTGCGCACGATCCAGCTTTGGGTCGAAGCCGGGGTGTTGCCGGCCTGGAAGACAGCGGGCGGGCATCGCCGGATTTCGCGGGAAGCGGTTGATCGGCTGTCGGGTCAGCGCCGAGCGGCACTGTCAGACGACACGACTTACCTGCCGGCTGTAGGTCAAGCTGATGCGCGACTGCGGGTGATGGTGGTCGAGGACGAGCCCGAGTTGCTGAGGCTGTTCGTGATGATGATCGACGGTTGGGAGTTGCCGGTGGTCGTGACCCCCGCTACCAACGGTTTCGAGGCCTTGATCCTGATGGGACAGCACCGGCCTGATCTGCTGCTGACCGATCTCAACATGCCGGGCATGGATGGATTCAAGATGATCGCTTCATTGCGTGCGGTCGGGTCGGCATTCGATGACATGGAGATCGTGGTGGTGACTGCGCTGACCCCTGACGAAATTGACCGCCGAGGCGGTCTGCCTGAGGGGGTGAGGGTGTTTTGCAAACCTCTGCCCTTCGAGGAATTGGAGTCACTGATGCGCGGCCGCGCTGCCTCGCTGCCGCCTGTCACCTGAGTCGGCCCAGGCCGCTTGCTGCGCTCGAGCCGGGCCGGCGTCCGGGGCCGACAATGCCTGGAGTGGGCGGTTGATGCCCAGCATCAGGGAGCGGAGCTGAGCGCAAACACTCGGAGCCTCCGTCATGAAACGCTTGCTGATCGTCGAAGACCAGGCGGACCTGCGCAAACTGGTCCGCATGATGCTCGAATTCGAGGGCTACGATCTCCACGAGGCAGTCAACGGCGATGAAGGCCTGCGCAAGGCCGTTGAGATTTTGCCCGACCTGATACTGCTCGACGTGATGATGCCGGGCGAGTTGGATGGTCTGGCAGTCTGCGCCCGCGTTCGTGCCGAACCGGTGCTGCGCCATACCCGGGTCGTGCTGATGTCGGCCCGCAGCCAGCCCGCGGACGTCGAAGTGGGCGTACGGGCGGGCGCCGACGCCTACCTCGTCAAGCCTTTCAGCCCGCTGCGTCTGATCGAGACCATCGAGCGCTTGCTGCCGGCTGGCTGATCGGGTCTTGCCGGCCTGATCGCGCTTTTCAGCCCGGGTGCCGGTGAGATAATGGACGCCTTGTTTCGCAGGAGCAATGCATTGGACCCCAGTCACCCTCGATGACCGTCCACGCCAGTCTGGATCTGGGGTGAGGCGGTTGGCAGGCCCTTATTCCCCGGATCATTGCCGGTAGCTCTTCAAGGGTTGCCGCCCAGCGCTGGAACACCCCATGCTCAATGTCTTCACGCTGGTCCAAGGCCGGCTGGTGCAGCAAGAGATCGACAAGCCCGCGATGCTGAACGAAGCGCAGCCGGTATGGGTCGACCTCGAGGCGCCTCTGGCGGTCGAAAAAGGCTGGATTGCCGCACACTTCGGCCTGACGATTCCCGATGACATCGTCGACGACGATCTGGAGGAGTCGGCGCGCTTTTACGAGGAAGACAACGGTGAACTGCACATCCGCTCTGACTTCCTGATCGACGATGATGTGACCCCGCGCAACGTCCGGGTGGCCTTCATCCTCAAGGACGGGGTGCTGTTTTCGGTCCATGGCGAAGATCTGCCGGTGTTCCGCCTGCTGCGGCTGCGGGCACGGCGAATCCCGGCGATGATCGGCGACGCCAAGGACGTGTTGCTCAAGCTCTACGACGCCGATGCCGAATACTCGGCCGATGCGCTCGAGGGGATTTATGACAGCCTGGAGAAAGTCAGCGCGCGCGTGCTCAAGCAGGAGGTGGACGATCAGGCCGCCGGGGCCGCGCTGGGTGCGATCGCCAAGGAAGAAGACCTCAACGGGCGGGTGCGGCGCAATGTGATGGACACGCGGCGGGCAGTGAGCTTCATGATGCGCAGCCGCATGCTCAATGCCGAGCAGTTCGAGGAGGCGCGGCAGATCTTGCGCGACATCGACTCGCTCGATTCCCACACTGCCTTCGTGTTCGACAAGATCAACTTCCTGATGGCCGCAACGGTCGGCTTCATCAACATCAACCAGAACAAGGTCATCAAGATCTTCTCGGTGGCCAGTGTTGCCTTGCTGCCGCCAACGCTGATCGCCAGCATCTACGGCATGAATTTCAAGTTCATGCCCGAGCTTGCCCTGGCCTGGGGTTACCCGTTTGCGCTCGCGCTGATGGTCGGGTCGGTGGCCGCGCCCTTCATCTATTTCCGCCGCAAAGGCTGGCTGCGCTGAGGCTTCGCCCGCCTATGAGCGGGCAAGCGCCTGAGGCCGGCCTGGGACAGACAGGACCTGCGCCCTTCAGCCCGCTGCGCGTCGTTTCAGCCAGCGCATCAGCGCGCCGATCAGCGGCAGCTTCTCGTACAGTTCCTCGGCAGCGTCCCAGTAGTCGCGGTGCAGCGTCACCCGGCCGTCGGTGCCGAAGCGCAGGTGGCTGGCGCCGTGGATGCGCAAGGCCCTGCCTGCTGTGCCGCGGGTCCGGAAGTCGAAATCCCAGGTCAAAAAGACATGGTCGTCAGCGGCCACGATGTCGAGCATCACGAAGCGCGGCGCGTCCAGTGTTGCGAACATGTGTTCGAAGATGCGACGGATCGCCGGCAAGCCCTGAACCTCGTTGAACGGATCCTTGAACCGCGCCTGATCGTCGTAGACCTGGCCCAGCGCCGACAGGTCGTCGACCGAAAGCGTCTCAAAGAGCTGTACCACCCGTTGCACCCGGGGGTCGGCATGGCGCGCTGCCTCAGCCATGCAAGGCCCGGCGCACGGCGCCAAAGTAGAAGCGATCGGGCAGCGTGCGCAGCAGCTTGAGCGCCAGCGTGAACCGCTTCGGGAAGTGGATCTCGAAGTCACCCGCGGCCCAGCCGCGAACAATCGCCAGCGCAGCCTGCTGAGGGCTGATCAACGCAGGCATGTAAAAGTGGTTGTTTGCCGTCAGCGGCGTCTCGACAAAGCCCGGATTGATCAGCGAGATGCCCACCCCGTGGGGGGCCAGGTCGAGATACAGCACCTCGGCCAGATTGATCAGCGCGGCCTTGGTCGGCCCATAGGCCAGCGCTTTGGGCAGGCCGCGGTAGCCGGCGACGCTGGCGACCAGGCTGAGGTGAGCCGGTTGACCCGCACTGCGCTGGCGCAGCAGCGCGGGCAGCAAGGCATCGAGCAGGTTGAGCGCGCCGACATAGTTGATCTGCTGGTGCCGCAGCGCCTCGGCCAGATCGAATTGGTTGGCCGACATCGCGCTGTAATGTCCCGCGCAATACATTGCCAGCGCGATCCGGCCGTGACGCTGCATCAGCGCCTGGGCAGTGGCCTGGACAGCGCCGGCATCGGTGGCGTCTAGCGGCATCGCCTGAGCGCCCGGATGATCGGCGACAAAAGCGGCGAGCGATTCGGCGCAGCGGGCCGACACCGTGACCTGTGCGCCCAGGCCGTGCAGCTCGCTGGCGGTGGCGCGGCCGATGCCGGTGGAGGCACCGAGCAGCCACACGGGCTCGCCACGCCAGTCCTTGATGCGGGGGTTCAGTGCCATCGCGGTCGGCCTGCGGGCTCAGCCGGGCAGGCGCCTGAACGACAACAGCACCTCGCCCAGGCGGATGCCGAACTTGCTCATCACGGCGCGGTTGAGCATCACCTGGTCGTCGAGTTGGAACATCCAGTCGTCGAAATCGATTTCCCAGCTGCGGCCGTCGATCGGCAGCAGCAAGGTGTAGCGCCAGTTCAGCGCGTTGCCGCTGGCCTGGCCTTGGGCCTCGCCCAGCACATCGGCTGCGCGCCCGGTGTAACGGCCATCGGCGCCGCGGGTCAGCTTCCAGATGCGCTGCTCGCGGCGGCCGTCGGCATAGCTGAACTGCTCGTCGAGTGTGCCCTCGTCGCCTTGCCAGGTGCCGGTCAGCGCAACGCTGAAGCGCTGCGTCACCTTGCCGCTTCGGTCGGTGACGATGCCGTGCGCGAGCAGCTTGCCGTTGAAGTACTGTCGCAGGTCGAGCGAAGGCTTCTCGCCCGCGTAGTGGGCCGGCGTCGGCCCGGCGCAAGCGGCCAGCAGCGTGACGAGCGTCAGAGTGGCCGCGCCAGCAAGCCAGCGCAGGTATCGGGGGATGGTGGATCGGATCATGTGCAGTCCAGTGGGTGTCGGTGATGCCAGAGCAGCGCCGCAGCCCCGGCTTTGAGCAGGCAAGGCAGCGCAGCGTAGATCAGCGCCAAGGCGGTCAGCGCGGGTTCGCTGGTCGAGCCAGGGACGTAGCCCAGCGCCTGCAGCGCCGGCAGCGCCAGGCCGGCGGCCAGCGCCAGGTTGAGTTTGTTGGCGCAGGTCCACCAGCCAAAATAGCCGCCTTCGTGACGCAGCGCATGGCCGGCGCGGGCGATCAAGCCCGTCAGCATCGCCCCGGGAATCGCCAGGTCTGCACCTAGCGCGGCGCCGCTGAACAGGCAGATCGCGACGAAAGCTGCGCTGTCGCCGCCGCCCAGCCTGGCGGCCCAGACAAAAGCCGCTACCGCCAGGCCCATGCCCGCGATCCAGCTTCGCACCAGGCCCCAGTGCGCCACGGCACGCACCCACAGCGGCATCGACAAGGCCGCGGCGGCGAAATAGCTGCCCAGGAACACGGGTTCCCAGGCCGCGCTGACCTGCAGCCGATCGCGAATGAAGAACAGCACCAGCGTGGCCGGGATCGCGCTGGCCACGCCGTTGAGCAAGAACACCGACATCAGCCGCCGGAAGTCTGGGCTGCGCCAGGGCAGCGCAGGGTCGGTCCTGTCCAAGGCCACCACCAAGCGAGGCGGCGCAACGCGCAAAGGTGCTGCGCTCAAGCCCCACAACGCCAGCGCCAGCAGCAGGCTGCAGCTGGCCAGCATCGCCGGGATTCCGATCAACGCGGGCAGCGTGCTGGCCAATAGCACACCGGCCAGCGCCAGACCTTCGCGCCACCCGACGATGCGCGCTTGCGCTGCCGCGCCGCCGCCCAGACGCGCGCCCCAGGCCTGGTGCAGCACCGTCAACCCGCTGTAACCCAGGCAGGTGACGAGCAACGCGGCGGCGCACCAAGCCAGCAGCGAGTTGGGGGATGCCACGGGCGGAAAGAACAGCCCGGCCAAGCCTAGCATCATCAGCAAGCCGGCCAGCGTGGCCCAAGCCAGCACCTGGCGCCGCGGTTGGGCCAGGAGGCGGTCAGCCCATCGACCCAGCCAGGGATCGACCAGTGCATCCAGAGCCCGCGTGCCCAGCAGCACGGCGCCCAAGCCGGCCAGCGGTACGCCGAGTCGGGCTGCGTAGTGGTTGGGCAGCATCACATAGAGGGGCAGCGCCGCAAAAGCCAAAGGGGCTCCCAGCCCACCGTAACGCAGTCCGGCCAACCAGACCCGCTGCGTGCTGCGTTGGTCTGGCGCCTCGCCGGGCATGCGATCACTCATGCCGCAGACCCCAGCAATCGGGCCCGCAATCCGGGTTCGGAGCTGCGTGGCGACAACCAGATGCCGAAGAACAGCCGGGTGAAATCGCCGTCTGCCAGCTCGCCGCGCAGCAGGCCATTGAAAAAGAAGCGCGTCGACTGGCCCGGTCGCTGCACGCCGGTCAGGCGGTCGCCGGCCTGCACATTGGGGAACAGCCGGCGCATCGCGGCCAGCCACGACAAGGCCTGTGCGTCGCTGAAAGGACCGATGCGGCGCATCTCTTCGAGCGAACGGCTGGCGATCAGCTCGCCCAGCAGTTCTCGGGCATAGACCAATTCCAGCGCCAGCGCTTGGTTGGCGCCGTCGCCGGCCAGTGCTGTCGGACTCCACAACCTGATGTCGTAGATCGTCAGGCCGAAAAATCGCATCACCGCAGCACCTCGACGGGTTGCGCCGGGCAGGTCAGTGACGAGCTCCGGCGGCGCCAGCTCGAGACTGGGCTGCGCGCCAGCCGTCGCCGCTGCGCCAGCGATCAAGCCCAGCATCAGCGATCGACGCGCGAGCATGGGATCCAGGCTCAAAGCCGGCGCAGCGTGAACTGCATCACATCGGTGCTGCCGATGTCGAATGCCGCCTCGCAGTAAGCCAGGTAGAACTCCCAGGTGTGCATGAACCGGGTGTCGAAGCCCAGGCCGCGCACCTGCGTGTCCTGGTGCAGGAAGTCGCGCCGCCAGCGACGCAGCGTCTCCGCATAGTCTGCGCCGAAGGCCAGTTCGTTGACCACTTGCAGGCCGGCCTTGGTGGCTTCTTCGCGGAAAGCCCGCGGGCAGGGCAGCAGGCCCCCGGGGAAGATGTACTGCTGGATGAAGTCTGTGCCTGCGACATAGCGCTCGAAGAGCTCGTCGGCGATGGTGATCGTCTGTACGCAGGCCAGGCCACCGGGTTTGAGCTGCTCGCGCAGGGTCAGAAAATAGTCTGCCCAGTATTCGCGGCCCACGGCTTCGAACATCTCGATCGAGACGACCGCGTCGAACGGTCCATCGGCGATGTCCCGGTAGTCCTGGAAACGCAGCGTCACTTGCTCGGCCAGACCGGCGTCGGTCAGGCGCTGCCGGGCGAACAGCAACTGCTCGGCCGACAAGGTCACGCCGGTGACCCGGGCCTGGAAGTCACGCGCCGCACATTCGGCCAAGCCACCCCAACCGCAGCCGATCTCGAGCACCCTGTGGCCTGGATGCACCTGGCATTCGCTCAGCGCGCGCCGCATCTTGGCCTGCTGGGCGCTGGCGGTGGCCTGCTGCAAGTCGCCGTTGAACCAGGCGCTGCTGTAGGTCATCGACTCGTCGAGCCAGAGCCGGTAGAAGCTGTTGCCCAGGTCGTAATGGGCGTGGATGTTGCGCTTGCTGCCGCCGCGCGAGTTGCGGTTGAACAGGTGGCGGGCGCGGTTGAGCAGGTTGCCCCACCAAGTGCCGTAGACGGCAGATGCCAAGGCCTCGCGGTTGACGATGAACAGCGACAGCAGCGCGACCAAGTCATTCGCAGCCCAGTCTCCGGCAATGAAGGTCTCGGCAAAGCCGATGTCGCCCGAGCGCAGCACAGCGCTGCACATCTTCCAGTTGTGCAGACGCACAGCGGCTTGGGGCTCGCCGGCCGCGCCGCTGCCGAAGCGGATTTGGCCGCCGTCTGGCAGTTGCACGTCGAGCGTGCCGACCTGCAGTCGGCGCAGCAAGGCAAACAGTGCACGGGCAGAGGCTGGGGCGGAGGTCGGCAGCGACAGCGTGGAGGCGGTGGTGACAGAGCGCATGAGGACTTTGGGCTGATCAGCGGGAGTGCAGGGACGGCGCGGCGCCGACCTTGCCGAAAAAGGGTACACGCTTGGCCAGCAGGCGCAGCGCCTGCCAGTGGATTCTTGCGACCACGCCCAAGGTGAGCAGCGGCATGCGCCACAGCGCTTGACGCAAGCGGGCGGGCGTTAGCGGCGCGAGTTCGCCGCTGACGCTGGTCAGCAGCAGCAGGCCCTGGGCATCGTCGTGCTCGATGCGCGCCACGGTGCGCCCGCGTCCGTCGGCACAGCCCAGCCCAGTGCGCATGAAGCGGAACCGGTAGGCGCCTTCGATCTGGCAGAAGGGCGAGACCTGGAAGACCTTGCGGGTGCTGATCTCGCGGCCGAAGCCAAGCGCCGGCCCCGACAGCAAGTAGCAGTGGCGGCCACCAAAGGTGTTGTTGACCTCGGCGACGATCGCCGCGAGCGAGCCGTCGCTTCGGTGGCAGTACCAGAAGCTCACCGGTTTGAAGGCAAATCCGAGCAGGCGCGGATAGGTGTGCAGCCAGATCTCGCCCTGGGCATCGGCCACACCTTCGGCTTGCAGCCACTCGTCGATCCAGGCCAGGCAGTCGGCACGGCCATCGCCGTGGTCCGCGTCGTGAAAACTGACCCAGGCCTTGCGGTTGCGCCTGAGCATCGCGCAGGGCTGCTGGCGCAGGCTGCGTAGCGGCAGCAGCAGAAACCAGGTCGGGTAGTCAAAGCCATGGACTGCCGGGCGCAGCCGCTGGTGGCGCACCCGGCCCAGGCCCAGCAGCGCGACAGCGGCCGGCAGCACCGAGACCATCGCCGCTGGCGCCATCAGGCGGCCCGGCGCATCGGCGCGCGCGCGTCCTCGGCGGCCCATCGCTCGCGCAGCGCCGCTGCGACTGCCAGGCCCGAACGCAGCCCGTCCTCGTGGAAGCCATAGCGCGTCCAGGCGCCTGCGAACCAGACCTGTTCGATGCCCTGGATCTCTGGCAAGCGGCGCTGTGCGGCCATCGCCGCGAGGTCGAACACCGGGTGGGCATAGTCGAATTCGCCCTGCACTGTGCCGGCCGCGGGTTCACGTGTGGGGTTGAGCGACACCAGCACCGGTTGCGCCCAGGGCAGCGCTTGCAGCCGGTTGATCAGGTAGTGCAGGCACACGCCCGACGGTTGCTGGGCGGCCTCGGGCGAACGCACATAGTTCCAGGCCGCCCAGGCCTTGGTGCGGCGTGGCAACAAGCTGGCGTCGGTGTGCAGCACAGCACGGTTGCGCTGGTAGCGGATCGCGCCGAGCACGGCCCGCTCGGCGGCGCTGGCCTGTGAGCCCAGCAGCGCCAGGCTCTGGTCGCTGTGGCCGGCCAGCACGACCGCGTCAAAACGCTCGCTGCCTGTGGCGCTGTCGACCCAGACCCCGCTCGATACAGCGCTGCGTGGCATGCGCCTGATCGATGTCACGGGCCGGTTGAGTCTGGCGTCGGGGATGTCGGCGAGCATGCGCCGCACATACTCTCGCGAGCCACCCTGCACGGAGTGCCACTGCGGCCTGCCGGTGACGCGGACCAGGCCGTGGTTGTGGCAGAAACGAATCATCGTGGCCACCGGGAAGCGAAGCATCTGGTCGGTCGGACAACTCCAGATGCAGCCCAGCATCGGCAGCAGATACCAGTCGCGGAAAGCGCTCGAGAAGCCTTGCTCGTCCAGGAATTCGCTGATCGGCTGCGCCATCGCGGCGTCCTGCCCGCGTTCGGCGATCGCGGTGGCGATGCGGTTAAAGCGCAGCAGGTCGCGCAGCATGCCGAGAAAGCGAGGCTTGAACAGGTTGCCGCGCTGAGTGAAGACGGTGTCGAGGCTGCAACCGCTCCACTCCAGTCCGATCTCGGGCACCTGGACCGAGAACGACATCTCGCTGGGCGCTGTGGCCACGCCCAGATCGTCGAACAGCCGCACCAGTTCAGGGTAGGTGGCGTGGTTGAACACCAGAAAGCCGGTGTCCACACCGTGGTTTACGCCGTCCAGGCGCAGGTCGACGGTGTGGGCATGGCCGCCGAAATGCGCGTCGGCCTCGAACAGCACGACATCTGCGGCGTCGGCCAAGGTCCGGGCAGCGGCCAAGCCAGAGATGCCCGAGCCGACGACCGCCACCCGCCGCTTGGCGCGGGTCATGCTGCCCACCGGGTGAGCGAGCAGGAGAGTGAAAGAGCCGTGCAGCGCCCTGACGCCAAACAGGGAAGGAGAGAGGAGGATAGCGGCGTCAGGATTTCAGTCAGGAATCCTGAAAGTCTGCAAGGCATGAAAAGAGTCCACATTCCTGTCCGCTCGGGTGCAGCGGACAGGAAAGCAGGTTTTTTCGGCGACTCAGCGCCAGACTTGAGCGCTGCCTGGCTGAATTTTTCGGGAAGCCGGGTCGAGGCTGGCGAGGCTGACATGGACGAAAGCACTTAAAATGAACTGATGAGTTCAAGTATGACTGTTGAGTATCAATTCGATCTAAGTAGTTTCTACAAATCCTTCAGCAACAAGGGGTCTTTGGGGTCGACTGCTGAGCCGTGGCTGATCACCTGCTCGCCCGAGCGGCTGATCAGGGCTTGGTGGAAGTTCCACTTCGGTGCTTGGCCGCTGCGCAGCGAACAAGAGGTTGGCGCTTCGGCCTGCGCCGGGACGCAGGCCAGCCAGCAGGCGATCAGCGCCAGGATCTTATGGGCTTGCCTTTCGGGGGCGGTGTTGAATTTTGGAGCAGCCTGCACGGTTCAGTCGTGGACTGTTGGTGCCATCTACCGGCCCGTGCGGCCTAGAATCCGTATCTTGATCTAGGAAAGACAGCGATGCTTTACCCCGAACTCTTCAAGCAGCTCGAAGCCGTGCGTTGGAACATGGACAGCGACATTGCCTGGGCCAGCTTTGATGCCAGCCGGCTCAGCGACGCCCAGGCCCAGACGATCAAGATGAATGCGATCACCGAGTGGGCGGCGTTGCCGGCCACCGAGATGTTTCTGCGTGACAACCGTGACGACAGCGATTTTTCAGCCTTCATGAGCGTCTGGTTCTTCGAGGAGCAAAAGCACTCGCTGGTGCTGATGGAATACCTGCGTCGTTTCCGGCCCGAGTTGGTGCCCACCGAGGCCGAGTTGCACGAGGTGCGCTTCGAATTCGACCCTGCGCCGGCGCTGGAGACCTTGATGCTGCATTTTTGCGGGGAGATCCGCCTGAACCACTGGTATCGGCGCGCTGCCGAATGGCACACCGAGCCGGTGATCCGCCAGATTTACGAGACCCTGGCGCGCGACGAGGCGCGCCACGGTGGTGCCTACCTGCGCTACATGAAGCGCGCGCTGACGAAGTTCGGCGACGAGGCTCGTGCCGCGTTCGCCAAGGTCGGCGTGTTGATGGCCAGTGCGCGGCGCACCGCGCAGGCGCTGCACCCGACCAATCTGCATGTCAACCAGGCGCTGTTCCCGCGCGACACGGTGCAAAGCCG
>CALQBT020000016.1 GCA_943328885.2 Bordetella parapertussis
CACAGTCGCGGCTGGCGCAGCGGGAGAACAAACCATGAGCATGAACCTCGTCACGCTGCTGTACCTGGTCGCCAGCGTTTGCTTCATCCAGGCGCTCAAGGGCTTGTCGCACCCCACCAGTTCGATCCGCGGCAACCTGTTTGGCATGGCCGGCATGACCATCGCGGTGCTGACCACGGCCGCGCTGATCGTCAAGTTGTCGCCGGGCAGCGCTGCCGGCATGGGCTGGGTGCTGCTCGGTCTGGTGGTCGGCGGTGCCTACGGCGCCTGGCGTGCCAAGACGGTCGAGATGACCAAGATGCCCGAGTTGGTCGCTTTCTTCCACAGCATGATCGGCATGGCCGCGGTGTTCATCGCGGTGGCTGCGGTGGTCGAGCCCCAGGCTTTTGGCATCGTCGCCAAGGGCGTGGCGATTCCGGCCGGCAACCGGCTCGAACTGTTCCTCGGCGCGGCGATCGGTGCCGTCACGTTCAGCGGCTCGGTGATCGCTTTCGGCAAGCTCAGCGGCACCTACAAGTTCAGGCTGTTCCAGGGCGCGCCGGTGCAGTTTGCCGGCCAGCACAAGCTCAACTTGTTGCTCGGCCTGGGCACGCTGGGTCTGGGTCTGGCGTTCATGCTCAGCGGTGACAGCGCCAACAGCAACAGCTTTTTCTTCGCGATGCTGGTGCTGGCCTTCGTGCTGGGCGTGACGCTGATCATCCCGATCGGCGGCGCCGACATGCCGGTGGTGGTGTCGATGCTCAACAGCTATTCAGGCTGGGCGGCCGCTGGCATCGGCTTCTCGCTGAACAACGCGATGCTCATTGTTGCCGGCAGCCTGGTGGGCAGTTCGGGCGCGATCCTGAGCTACATCATGTGCAAGGCGATGAACCGTTCGTTCTTCAATGTGATCGGCGGCGGTTTCGGCGGCGAGGTCAGCGCTGCGGCCACCGGCAAGGCCGAGGCGCGGCCGGTCAAGACCGGCAGCGCCGACGATGCGGCCTTCGTGCTCGGCAATGCCGAGACGGTGGTGATCGTGCCAGGCTACGGCTTGGCGGTGGCCCGCGCACAACATGCCGTCAAGGAGCTGGCGGCCAAGCTGACCGAAAAAGGCATCACGGTGAAGTACGCCATCCACCCGGTGGCCGGGCGCATGCCAGGCCACATGAACGTGCTGCTGGCCGAGGCCGAAGTGCCTTACGACCAGGTGTTCGAGATGGAAGACATCAACGGCGAGTTCGGCCAGGCCGACGTCGCGATCATCCTGGGCGCCAACGACGTGGTCAACCCTGCCGCCCACATCAAGGGCAGCGCGATCTACGGCATGCCGATCCTGGAGGCCTACAAGGCCAAGACCATCATCGTCAACAAACGCTCGATGGCCGCGGGCTACGCGGGGCTGGACAACGAGTTGTTCTACATGGACAAAACGATGATGGTGTTCGGCGATGCCAAGAAGGTGGTCGAGGACATGGTCAAGGCGATTGAGTGAAGTACACCACCGGTGAATCGGTCTTGGCTCGCTCGATTCACGGTGACATAGCTTCAGCAGGGACGGCGACTCCGGGGTGCAATGCCCAGATCAACCCAATGCGGGTCTGTTCGGCCCAAATTGGGTGGGCTTGCATGGCATGGGTCGGGTCGGCACGCCAACGTTTTACCTCCTGCGTCCACTTCGGCCAATCAGGGTGACGGACTTGCCTAAGGCCAGGCACAAAGTTCAGGTACCAGATCAGCATCGAAGCCAGCCAAGTGAGCAGCGCAAGCCGCCTCACGGGCCACCGCGAGCGCGGATCGCAGGCCATGTGAATGAGCATCAGGCTGACGAGGACGGCACCTGGGTAGGCGTAGCGCTCTCCTCCCTGCATGCCTAACGAGCCGAGCACCGTCAAGACGGTCAGCAGCACAAGCGCCGTCCAATGGGCCCATAAAGCGGCGATGCTGCGCCATCCAAGCACGACCACCACGAGCAGCCACCAAGGCGCCAGCGTCGAGAGGGTCCCATGACCCCCAAAGAGCGGGTATGCCAAACCGTAGCGCAACATCCTGCGGAGGGTTGCGACGGGATCTGCTGCCGACACCACACGGCTCTGGCTAGGGTGGAAGTATGCAGATGGGCCAAGCGCTATCGCCGAGTAAGCAATCGCTCCGATCTGGATCGACGACGTCGCCACAAGAAGCCAGAAAAGCTTGAGGTCGATCTTGTCCCGTTGCTGGAGATACCGGGCGAGGAACAGAGGGGCCAGGAAGTTCGCTGCGACGCTAGAGAGTCCGAGTGTCACCAACAGTCCTTGTGCAGCCCAGCGCTTCCAACCCTTTTGCTTGTCGTCGATCAGGATCAGAAAGACCAGCAAGGGCACGCAATGCTGAGAATTGATGGTCGTCAGCCATATTTCGCCGGTGGCGCCCGCCAACAGGCAAGCCAGGGCTGCCGCGGCTTTCTTCAGCGGACTGTCCAGGGTGGGGCTCTCACTGACCGCAATCGCGCCGACGATCACCAGCGGCAGGAGCGCAGCCAGCAAAGTGGTGACGAGGGGAGCCTGCTCGAGCGGCACCCAACTCGCGACGATGCTCGCAAGGTTGGCAAACAGTGAGAAGTAACCCTGGTGCGGTGCGATCAGCGCCCGCCAGGTCGACGACAGCCAGGCGGTTCGGAAATAGACGGTCGCCTCTTCGGCCCAGAACCTTGGCTGCGCGAACAACGTGGGGTCGCGCGCCGTTACCAGCAAGGCGGCCAGCGTCAGTAGCAGGATCGGAAGACGAGCGCTCTGTGGGGGGTCCGTCCTGCTGGCCACCAGACCTGCCAGTGGAAAACCCAGCACGGCGAGCAGTACCGCGACGTGCTGGGCTGCCGTGCTGCTGCACATCGCCCAGTAGACGAGCGCGACCATCGACCCGGCAGCACACAGCACGGCAGGCTGTGGAAAATTCAATTGCAAAGGCTTCATCGGAAGGTCAGGTGCCAGGAACAGTGAATCGTCATCTGCCTTACTTCTTTACGCTCGATTACCGGAAGCCCAATCAACGTGCGAGTGCTTGAGCGGCTACTCGCCGAGTCCGGCGGCCCGAATTTCGTCGAGATCGCACTTAACGAAAAGTGAATCGACGGTGTCCAAAATAGCTCGTCACCACCGGCACGGCGATGCCTATGCCGTGTGCGATCGCCTCTGCGTGCAGCTGTAGTCCGATCGCAGGCAGGCCGATGCGAAGCAAAGCGCTGCTGATGACCAGGGTCTGGGCCACTCCCAGCAGGTTCACGGCCACATAGGCCATGATCTGGGCGGACAATGGGCGCCGGCCTGGGTTGAAAGCGAACATCCGCATCAGCGCGAAGCCGACGCAAAGGCCGACGAAAAAGGCCATGGCGACGGCAAGTTCGAATGCAACCCAGGTGCTGAAGACAAACCGGGAGGCGTAGTTCGCCAATGCTGCCGCACCGCCAGTCAATAGGTAACGTATGAATTGAGCGGTCACTGCCGACATGCACTACAGCTTCTTGGCAACGACCAATGATTGCTTGCCCAGCAGCCACCATGCGAGCGGGAGGCGCAGATACAGCTTCACGAGCCAAGGCCACTGCGGCAGGACGCTCTTGGTGGTGTAGGGCAGGAATCGCGCGATCACGCGCACCGGTTGCATGTCGAGCATCGTCACCGCTTCGACCAAGCTCTTATCGGTCAAGGGTGTGTGGTGGTCGAAGTAGTCCCAATACTTGCCGGGCAAGAGGCGGATGTTGGGCTGCAGGATGATCGCAAGACCACCCTGACGCAAGATGCGGCGCGTGGTGGCCAGCGTATCGAGGACGACTTGTTTGCTCGGCAGGTGCTCGAGGAAGTTCGACATGAACACGACGTCGACGCTGTTGTCGGCGATCGAGCCGAGTTCGGTGCAACTCTCTTGTAGCCACTCGACACCTGGCGCGGCGAATTCGCTGACGCGCGCATTGAGGTCGACGGCGATCCGGCGCCTGGCCTTGATCTGGTTGATGAACTCGCAATAGCCGGCGCCGACGTCGACGACCACTTCCTGTGGACGCACGTACGATGAAAAGAAGTGCTCGCAGAGCACTTTCCAGACCGCTTTCTTGGCGGGCAGATCCTGTTCATCGAAACGGTGGCGATAGAGCTTTTCGAGTTCCATGGGGTTCTTGGCTTTGTGTTGTCGGGTCGATCAGCGCGCTGGGGTGGCCAGAGCCCGGGCGGCCAAATCCTTGCCGACCCGGATGCTCTCGCATATCGAGCGATCCTCGGGGTAGTAATACGCGGTGTCGGCCATGAAGAAACCATCGACCGACGTCGCGATGTCGGGCAGCCTGTCATAGAACCCCGGCGGACACACGGCCTGCGCATATTCGTAGCGCGAGACATGGCGAGCGACGATGTCGGCAGGTTTCAGATGCGGCTGCGTCAGCAGGAAGTAATCGCGCGCCTCGTCCATCAGACGCAGGTCGTCCCAGCCCCATTTCGGGTGGGTCTTGGGCATGTAGTACGGCACATAGACCACCGACTCGGGCAGTGGGTTGAGGTTGGAATACTCGATGAAACCGGGCACCTGGATGCGCTCGTCGTTGACGTTCATCCAGAAGAATCGCGTCGCCGGCTGGCGCAGCTTGAGCAGCACGCAGGCCACGCCGATGTTCTCGATCGCCTCGATGCGACCGCGCTCGGCTGCACTCAGGTCGGGCGCCATCCGCGACACGTATTTCAGCGGCACGGTCGAGATCACGCGGTCGGCCGGCACCCGCCCGGCGGGGGTGTCGACGCCGGTCACGCGCCCGTGCTCGGTGAGCACGCGTCGCACCGGCGCCGAGAGCCGGATCTCGCCGCCTGCGGCCAGCAATCGGTCGCGGTATGCGTCGAGCAGCACCTGAGAGCCACCTTCCAGGTAACCCATCTGCTCCTGGAACAGGCTCTGTCGCGACAGCGCGACGCGCTTGATGCGGGTGCCGATCCAGGCCGCCGAGACCTGGTCTTGGTGCTCGAAGAATTTCAGTTCGAACAGCTTGTGCCACAGCACCTGGTAGGCGCGCTCGCCCAGCCATTTGCGGATCCAGGCAGTGGCTTGCAACTTGTCGAGTTCGCGCCAGTCGGTGATGCGCTTGGTGCTCAGCACATGCAGGCCGAAGCGCAGTTTGTCTATCAGCGTGAGGTGCGGAAACTTCAGCAGCGCGTCGGGCTTGCCCCAGTCGTACCAGGTCCCCTGGTAGTAAAAGCCCATCTCGGTGGCCGTCCACTTCAGCCGGGATGAAAGGCCGAAGCGGTCGAGCTCCTCGAACAGCGGGGTGTCGGTCTTGCAGACGAAATGGTAGTAGCGCTCGATCGCCAGGCCGTCGAAGTCAAAGGCCGCCGACATACCGCCGATCCGGTTGTCGGCCTCGATCAGCGTGACCCGGTGGCCTTGCTCGGCGATGCGTTGGGCGGCGGCCAGGCCCATAGGGCCGGCGCCGATGACGACACAATTGAGGTTATCCTGGTTCAAACAGGGCTCCAGGCAATGGTTTGGTCAGAGGGCATGACAGTCAATGAGGGCTGGCCAGCACGACGTCGCTGTAGACCGGATGGCCGTAGGTCTCGCGGATCGCCGCTCGAAACGGCGTGGGCTCGAAGCCGAAGACCTGTTTCAGGTCGACGCCGGTGAACTCGTCGCCGGCCGTCAGCGCGCGCAACTGCTCGACAGTGAAGGGCGGCTTGTCGCTGAACAGCCCGTACAGGCGCAGCATGGCCGAGAAGATCGGGATCGGCACCCGCACGATCGGGGTCTTCAAGCCCTTGGTGTCGCGGATCACATGGATCATGTCGATGTAGTCGATGTGGTCGGGCCCGGTCAGGTCGTAGACCGCGCCGTCGGGTTGCTGCTGCATCATCGCCAGGATGGCGCGGCAAAAGTCGCGGTTGTAGAGCGGTTGGCGCATGTACCTGCCGTGGCCCGGGATCGGGAACACCGGTACCCGCTCCATGAAGCGCGCGAGCCAGCCCAGGTGCTTGGGGTCGAACCAGCCGAACATCAGCGTGGGACGAAGCACGCACAGCCGCAGCCCCGAAGCGCGCACGATCTGCTCCTGGGCGGTTTTGCTGCGCACATAGTGGTCGTCGGCCACTGAGTTGACGACTGACGAGCTGGCATGCACCAGGTAGACATCGGGCAAGGCCGCGAGCACCTGAAGCACCTGGCGCGTGGCCTCGATATTGTTGCGATCGAAAGGCTTGGCGGTCTTGCCGGCAATCTGGGCGTGCAACTGCACCACGACCGTGGCGCCATCGAAGGCCGACGCCCAACGCCCCGGCTCGGCCAGGTCGGCTTGCAGGGTTTGCACCTTGGGGTGCAGGCGCTGCAGGATGTCGAGGTTGTCGGCGTGCTTGTCGATCGCGACCAGGCGCGTGTAGCCCAGCTCCGCGAGCAGGGTCACCAGGTTCTGGCCGACCAAGCCCGCGGCGCCGGTGATGACGATCTTGTCGTCGGGGCTGTGCATTGCGGGGCGTCTGGAGCGCTCGGCTCGATGGGGTTCGGGCTTCATCCGGCGAGCCCTCACAGCCTGCTGCGCAGGAACAGCCGCTGCGGCAAGTGTTTGACGATCAGCATGATCCAGCGCCAGAACCACCGCGTGTAGAGCTTGCCGTTGTGGCGGTCGAGGGCCCGCACGATGTCGTCGGCCACCTGACCCGGTTGTGCCCACAGCGGCCCGGACTTGGGCAGGGCTGCGGTCATCGGCGTGTCGACGAAGCCCGGCAGGATGGTGACCACCCGCACGCCGCGGGCAAACAGACGGTGCCGCAGGCCACTGCAGAAGTTGCTGACCGCGGCCTTGGCCGCGCCGTAGACGTAGTTGCTGGCGCGGCCGCGGTCGCCAGCAGGCGACGAGATGACGCCGATCACACCGCTGCCCTGGGCCTCGAAATGGTTGGCCAGCTCGGTCAGCACCGAGATCACCGAGCACGCGTTGGTGTCGAAGCTGGCCAGCGCGAGCGCGGCCGAGGCCTGGCAGGCGTCTTGGTCGGGCAGCACGCCGTAGGCCACCAGCGCCACGTCCAAGCCGCCCCAGCAGCGCCAGGCGCGGGCCATCAGCGCCGGGTGACTGGGCAGGTCGGCCGCCTCGAAGGGCTCAGTGGCAACTTGCGCGCCACCGCGCACGCGCAAGTCTGCGGCGGCGGCGTCCAAGGCTTCGGCGCGCCGGCCCAACAGCAGCAGGCGCGCACCACGCGCCGCGTAGCGACGCGCCACCTCGGTGGCGATGGCAGAGTTGGCGCCGATGATCAGCACGCGTGGGCCGGCGAATGCGGCGGCGCAAAGAGGTGGGTTCATGGGTTCTGGCGAGTGGGTCAGGCCGGCATCAGCCGGCGCGACATGGCCGAGGCGATGCCGGCATCGCGATAGGGCAGGAATTCAGCCAGCCGCGGGTAGCCCTGGCGGAACAGCGCGGCTGGCATGCGGGCGTCCTTGGCCGGATACAACCGGCCGCCGGCCGCGCCGACGATGGCGTCGAGTTGCGCAAACAACTGCTCGGTGCGCGCGCCTTGGTTCGGGAAGTCCAGAGCCAGGGTGGTGCCTGCCATCGGGAAACTCAGCAAGCCAGCCGACGCTCGGTCGCTGAAGGTCTTGAGCACCGCCAGGAACGAGCCCTGACCGCTGACGCGGATCGCGCGCAGCAAACCGGCGACGGCGTCGGTCTCCACAGCGCGCGGCAGCACGCATTGGTATTGGTAGAAGCCGCGCGGGCCGTAGATGCGGTTCCAGCCCAGCAGGCCGTCCAGCGGGTAGAAGAACGGCAGCAGGTGCTGGTACTGCAAGCCTGTCCTGCGGCGGTTGAGGGCAAAGTACGCCTTGTTGAACGCGCGCAGGCTGGTCTGGTTGATCAGCGAGAACGGCGGCGTCAGCGGCAAGCTGCGGGTGCGTGCTGCCGGCGCCGGCGCGTCGTGGGCGATGTGGTTGGCGCGGAAGAACACGCCGCGGGCTTCAAACTCGCCGCCATGCACGCAGTCGAGCCACGAGACGTGGTAGTCCCAGTTGCGCTCCGATTCGCGGGACAGGTGGAAGAAGTCTGCGAGCTTGTCGTAGCTCAGAGACTCGGTCTGCAACCAGGGGCCGGGCACGGGTTGCAATTGCAGTCGGGCCCTGACGATCAGCCCGGTCAGCCCGAGGCCGCCGATGGTCGCACGCAGCCAGCGCGCCTCATGCGCCGGGCTGCAGTCGATCCGGTTGCCATCGCTGCGTGCCAGTGTCAGCCCCAGCACATGTTCGCCCAGCGTGCCGGCACGGTGGTGGTTCTTGCCGTGGACGTCGTTGGCGATAGCGCCGCCCAGGGTGACGAAGCGGGTCCCTGGCGTGACGGGCAGAAACCAGCCGGCGGGCAGTGCAACAGCAATGATGTCGTCTAGCAGCACGCCGGCTTCGCACTCGATCACACCGCTGATCGGGTCGAATTCGATGAACCGGTCCAGCCCGCGCGTGGCCCACAGCAGGCCACCGGAGTTGAGGCAGACATCGCCGTAGCTTCGACCGTTGCCATACGGCAGGCCCGGACCTTCGGCCGGCCCGCGCGCCAAGTCCAGGCGATGCCTATCGCTCAAGCGCTGCACCCGGTGCGGCTGCGCCGACAGCCTGCCCCAGGAGGCCATGGGGCGGCCGACCGCGGCCGCGCTCAACGCGCCACCCACAGCGCCAAGCCGAACAAACCAGCGCAGGCCAGGCTGTAGCTGTCTCGCAGCGCGAACACCACCGGGTCGTCGTGCATGTTGCCGCGCTGTGCCTGCATCCACATGCGGCTGATCCAGTACAGCAAGATCGGGATCGTCAACCACAGGCTCTCGGGGCGGGCGTAAGTGTGACTGGCTGTGTCGCCGTTGATGTAGAGCGCCAGCACCAGCACCGCGCTGAAGCCCGCGGTCACGCCCATCGCTTGCACCAGCGGCAGGTCGCTGACCAGGTAGCCGCGGCCCCGCGCATCGCTGCGTCCGAGCTTGGCCACCAGCGACAACTCGGAAAAGCGCTTGACGAAGGCCAGGCTCAGGAAGAGGAAGAGCGAGAACGCCAGCAGCCAAAACGACATCGCCAGCCCGACCGCCGCGCAGCCCGCGATGATGCGCAGCGTGTAGAGCGCGCCCAGCGCCAGACAGTCAACGATGACGCGGCTCTTGAGCCCAAAACTGTAGGCCAGCGTGAGCGCGAAGTACACGCCCAGCCACAACAAGAAGGCTGGCCTGCCGGTCAAGGCGATCGCCAGCGATGCACTCAGCAGCACGGCGGCCAGCGCCAACCCGGCCGGCACCGACAGACGGCCCGACGCGAAGGCGCGCAGCTTCTTGCGTGGATGGGCGCGGTCGCTCTCGAGGTCCATCAGGTCGTTGATGATGTAGACCGCAGACGCGCACAAGCCGAAAGCCAGGAAGGCCATCAGCGCTTGCAGCAGCAGTGGCAGGTCGGCCAGCCGGTAGGCCCCGGCCAGCGGCACGAGCACCAACAAGTTCTTCAGCCACTGGTGCACTCGCATCGCGCGCAACCAGTCGCGCGGACCGGTCTTGGTGCGTTCGATCTCTCGGTCGACCGTGGCGCTGCGCCTGGCCTGGGCGCGAACGCCGTCCGATGCATTGACCACGATCGCAAGGCGTGATCGCTGCCATACCGCGACATCGTCTTGCGAGTTGCCCGCATAGTCGAAGCCCGCATCACCGAATCGCTCGACCAGCAGGCGGGCCTTGTGCTGCGCCGAGAGGTTGTCGATGCCGTCGCTGGCGATCACCTCGTCGAACAGCCCCAGGTGATCGGCCACCTGCTGGGCGTAGCGCAGGTCGGACGCGGTGCACAGCACGACCCGGCGCCCGCTATCGCGTTCGCGGCGGATCCAGGCCAGCACGGCTTCGTTGTAGGGCAGGCTGTGGACCTCGAGGGCAACGCGGCTGGCGATCTGGCGCTTCAAGTGGGCTTTGCCCGAGGCGAGCCAGAGCGGGATCGCCAGCGCCCACTGAGGCTGCTGCCGCAGCAGCTTGAGGCTCGACTCGTGCAACAGGTCCGCCAGGATCAGGGTGCCGTCGAGGTCGATGACCAGGGGGATCGGCGCGCCGCTCACGGCCGGCTGAGCGCTCATGCGAGCCCCTGGTCTTGAGCGGGCTGCGTGGCGCGGCGCGGCCGCATGCCGACGAATGACAGCAAGGCGCCCAAGCCGATCAGCCAGCTCAGCCACAAGGTCGAAGCCCGCGCCGCGAGCGCCACCGCGAGGGCTTCGGGCAAGCCGACGCCGCGCGATTGCAACTGCAGCACCAGCGCGGAATCCATCGCGCCCAGTCCGCCAGGGACCAGGGTCACCGCGCCGATCAAGGTGGCCGACGAGAAGATGGCCACGCCGTCGGCCGTGCCTATGGCCGGCGCGACCCGCGCCAGGTAAGCGGCAAAGATGAGGGCCTGGATGCCATAGGCCAGGACTGCGAAAGCGCTGTAGGCCAGTGGTCGCCAACCCCGCCAGGCTTCGGCCCAGGCCCGAATGGGCGCGCCGGCCAAGGCCAGCCAGCGGCCGACGGCGCCGCGAGAGCGCGTCGTTGCTGGCCGGGAAGCCCCCGTGCTGGCCTGCCAACAGCGTGCGCCGACGGCTGCGCCGACCACGGCCAGCGCGGCAACTGCTTCGAGCACGGGCTGGCGTCGCCCTGCCAGGGCCGCGGCAGCGGCGCCGAGGGCGGCCACGCCGATCAGGTCCGACAGTCGATCCGCGACGAAGCCGCCGAGAGAATGGCGCGCCGGTACGCCGCGCGCCAGGAGCAAGGCCGAGCGCATGGTTTCGCCGAGTTTGGCTGGCGTGGCCGACAGCGCCATCCCGGCCAAGTAGACGCGCAGGCTGAAGCCCGTCGGCAAGCGATGGCCCAGCTGCGCCAGGATCAGCTGCCAGCGTGAGAAACGCACCAGCAAGCTCAGGCCACACGCGGCCATGCCGATGGCGATGATGCCAGCGCCGATCTGTTGCAGCGCCGTCCAGGTGGCGGATGAACCGGCCCAGACGATGACCAACAGGTAGGCCAATCCTGCGCAGCAGACCAAGGCGCTGCCGGCGGCGATCCAGCGCTCAAGCGGTCTGTCGAAAGTGTTGGGCAGGTGTGACAGGCCGGAGATCATCTTGTGCAGGAGGAGTGACGCCTGCGTGCTTTGAGGGTTGGAGGGCGTGGCGCCTTTTTGATTGTTGACCGAATACGGCGCTTGCGCGGACTCGCCGCAGGGCAAGCGTGCCAACTTTGGCGCAGCTCTGTCAGCCGGGCCCGCACTATCGAATCCCCTGAGACCGCGCCTGTCGACCCTGAGTCAGAATCTGGCATTCCCCGGAGGGATCAGATGCCCAAGATTTGGCTCAAGCAATATCCGGTCGGCGTGCCGGCCGAGATCAGGACTGACGTCTACCCGTCGCTGGTGGCGCTGATCGACGAGAGCCTGCAGAAATACCGGGCGCTGACGGCCTACAAATTCATGGGTCGAGGCTTTAGCTTCGGCGAGGTCGACAACGCTGCGCACGCGCTGGCCGCCTGGCTGCAGGCCCAGGATCTGGTCCGCGGCGACCGGGTCGCGATCATGCTGCCGAATGTGCCGCAATACCCGGTCGCGGTGGCTGCGGTGCTGCGCGCCGGCCTGGTGGTGGTCAACGTCAACCCGCTCTACACGCCGCGCGAACTCGAGCACCAGCTCAAGGATTCGGGCGCCAAGGCCATCATCGTGTTGGAGAACTTCGCCGGCGTGCTGGCCCAGGTGGTTGAGCATTTGCCGATCAAGACCGTGCTGGTCGCGGCGATGGGCGACATGCTGGGCTGGTTCAAGGGCACGCTGGTCAACCAGGTGGTGCGGCGGGTCAAGAAGCTGGTGCCGCCCTTCACGCTGCCCGCCCGTTTGGGCAGCGCGCGTTTCAACGAAGCGCTGGCGCGTGGCCGGCAGCTGAGTTTTGCACCGGTCCAACTCGGCCCCGACGACATCGCGGTGCTGCAGTACACCGGTGGCACCACCGGTGTGAGCAAGGGCGCGGTGCTGCTGCACCGCAACCTGGTCGCCAACATCTTGCAGGCAGAAGCCTGGTACCAGCCTGCGCTCAACAAGATCCCGCCCGGCCAGCAAATCGTCACCGTCTGCGCGCTGCCGCTCTACCATATCTTCGGTTTCAACGCCAACATGATGCTGGGGCTGCGCATGGGCGGCTGCAACATCCTGATCGCCAACCCGCGTGACATCCCCGCACTGCTCAAGGATCTGGCGGCCCAGCCTTTCCACAGTTTCCCGGCGGTCAACAGCTTGTTCGCCGCGATTGCCAACCACCCGGATTTCGACAAGGTCGACTGGAGCGCGCTGAAAATCTCGGTCGGCGGCGGCATGGCCGTCACCCAGGGCACGGCGCGGCTGTGGCTCGACAAGACCGGCTGTCCGATCTGCGAGGGCTACGGGCTGTCCGAGACCAGCCCCTCGGCCACCTGCAACCTGGTCGACAGCAGCGCTTTCAGCGGCAGCATCGGTCTGCCGATACCGAGCACCGAACTCGTGCTGCTTGACGATGAAGGCGCCGAACTGCCGCAAGGCAGCGCGGGTGAGATCGCGATCCGCGGCCCTCAGGTGATGGCCGGCTACTGGCAGCGCCCCGACGAGACCGCCAAGGCGATGACGGCGGACGGGTTCTTCAGAACTGGCGACATCGGCGTGATGGACGAGCAGGGCTACTTTCGCATCATCGACCGCAAGAAGGACATGATCCTGGTCTCGGGTTTCAATGTCTACCCCAACGAGATCGAGGACGTGCTGTCGCAACTGCGTGGCGTTGTCGAGTGCGCGGCGGTCGGCATCCCCGACGAGAAGACTGGCGAGGCGGTCAAGGTGGTGATCGTCAGGACGAGCCCGGCGTTGACCGAGGCCAAGGTGCGGTCCTGGTGCGAGGCCAACCTGACCGGCTACAAGCGGCCCAGGGTGATCGAGTTCCGCAGCGACCTGCCCAAGTCCACCGTCGGCAAGATCCTGCGGCGCGAGTTGCGCGAGGCCAAGCGCTGATTGCCGCTGCGCGCGCCGTCGTTGTCGGCGGGTTGAATTGCGAGGCTTGGGCGCCTAGGTCTGATCTGCAGGCACACTGCCACCCCATGCTCGCCCGCCTGCACCTCGATCCCATGCTCGCCGGACCTGCGCTCGCCGTCGGTGCCGAGTTGCAGCTGCCCGCCAATGCCAGCCGCCACGTGCAGGTCTTGCGCCTGCAGCCTGGCCAGCAGATCACGCTGTTCGATGGCCAGGGCGGTGAGTGGGGGGCCGAAATCCTGGCGATGGACCGCAAGACCGTCAGCGTCCGCTTGGGGGCCCATCTGGCGGTCGAGCGCGAGTTGGCCACCGAGGTCACGCTGGCGCTGGGCATGCCAGCCAACGAGCGCATGGACGGCTTGGTGGAAAAAGCCACCGAGCTCGGCGTGGCTTGCATCCAGCCCCTGGTCTGCGAGCGATCGGTGCTGCGCCTGGCCGGCGAGCGCGCCGAACGCAAGACGGCGCATTGGCAGGCGATTGCAGTGTCGGCCTGCGAGCAGAGTGGGCGCAACCGGGTGCCGCGGGTCGCGCTGCCGATCGGCTTGCGCGACTGGCTCAGGTCTGCGCCAGGCGGGCGCAGGCTGTTGCTGAGTCTGGCGCTTGGCGTGCCGCCGCTGGCCCGTTGGGCAGATGACGGTGCTGCGATCACGGTGCTCAGCGGGCCCGAAGGCGGTTTGAGTCCGGCCGAGATCGCGTTGGCCGAGGGCTGCGGTTTTCTGCCGGTGAGCCTGGGCGCGCGGGTCTTGCGCGCCGACACCGCACCGCTGGCCTTGCTGGCCTGTATTGCCGCACTGGAAACCCCATGAACCCCCGCTTGCTGTTGTTGACGCTGTGCCAAGGCCTGTTGATGGTCAACAACGTCGTCTTCGTCGCGATCAACGGCCTGGTCGGGCTGGCGCTGGCGCCAGTGGGATGGATGGCCACGCTGCCGATCACCGGCTATGTGGCGGGCGGCGCGATCGCCACCACGCTGGTGGCGCGGCACCAGCGACGCTGGGGCCGGCAACGCACTTTCCAGATCGGCCTGGGCGTGGCGATCGCCAGCGCCGGGGTCTGCGCTTATGCGGCGATGACGCGCAACTTCTGGCTGCTGACCAGCGCGACCTTGGTGGCCGGTTACTACAACGCCAACGGCTCGCTGTACCGTTTTGCGGCGGTCGAACTGGTGAAGCCGGACTTCAAGGAACGCGCGATCTCCTGGGTGCTGGCCGGCGGCATCATCGGCGGCGTGGTCGGTCCGAACCTGGCGACCTGGAGCCGCGACGCGATGAGCCAACCCTTTGCCGGCGCCTACCTGGTGCTGATGGGCGTGGCCTTGCTCAGCCTGATGCTGATGCAGTTCATTCCGTTCCCGCCCTTACCCGGCCAAGGTACTGTGGGCCGTCAAGGCCGGCCGTTGGCCGAGATCGTGCGCCAGCCGGTGTTCATCATCGCCGCGGCAGGCTGCGCGATCGCCTATGGCGTGATGAACCTGTTGATGGCCGCCACGCCGATCGCGATGGCGCAGTGCGGCCACCCCTTCAGCGCCGCCGCGCTGGTGCTGGAATGTCATGTGCTGGGCATGTTCCTGCCGAGTTTTTTCACCGGCAAGCTGGTCAAGCGCTTCGGCGTGTTGCCGATCATGTGCACCGGCTTGCTGCTCAACCTCGGCTGCGTGCTGTTCGCGCTCAGCGGCCAGGACTTGATGCATTTCCTGGGCGCGCTGCTGGTGCTGGGTGTGGGCTGGAATTTTCTCTACATCGGTGCCAGCACC
>CALQBT020000017.1 GCA_943328885.2 Bordetella parapertussis
ATCTCTGCCTCCATCATCATGCAGTTGATGGCCTATGTGGTGCCCACATTGGAGCAGTTGAAGAAAGAAGGCGAGTCTGGTCGACGCAAAATCACCCAGTACACCCGCTACGGCACCTTGGGACTGGCCCTGTTTCAGTCCATGGGCATTGCCTTGGCGCTGGAGTCGTCAGCCGGTTTGGTGTTGGCGCCGGGTTTGGGCTTTCGCATCACCGCCATGGTCACCTTGACCGCTGGAACTATGTTCCTGATGTGGTTGGGTGAGCAAATCACCGAGCGCGGCTTGGGCAATGGCATCTCTATCTTGATCTTCGGCGGCATCGCAGCGGGCTTGCCTGGTGCAATAGGTGGACTGCTGGAGTTGGTTCGCACGGGCGCCATGAGCATTTTGGTGGCCATCTTCATTGTCGTCGTGGTCGGGCTGGTCACTTATTTCGTGGTGTTTGTCGAGCGCGGTCAGCGCAAGATTTTGGTCAATTACGCCAAGCGCCAGGTCGGCAACAAGGTGTATGGCGGCCAGTCGTCGCACTTGCCGCTCAAACTCAATATGTCAGGGGTGATTCCGCCGATCTTCGCGTCCTCGATCATCCTGCTGCCTGCGACTGTCGTCGGTTGGTTCGCAACCGGGGAGGGCATGCGCTGGCTCAAGGACATCTCCTCAGCCCTGTCCCCGGGTCAGCCGATCTACGTGCTGTTGTACGCAGCGATGATTATCTTCTTTTGCTTTTTCTACACGGCCCTGGTGTTCAACAGCCGTGAGACTGCGGACAACCTGAAGAAGAGCGGGGCGTTCATTCCGGGCATCCGGCCGGGTGAACAGACAGCGCGTCACATCGACAAGATCTTGTCGAGGTTGACACTGGCTGGCGCGGCCTACATCACCGCGGTCTGTTTGTTGCCTGAATTTCTGGTGCTCAAGTACAACGTGCCGTTCTACTTCGGCGGCACCTCGTTGTTGATCATTGTGGTGGTGACCATGGACTTCTGGGCGCAGGTCCAGAGCTACGTGATGAGCCAGCAGTACGAATCCTTGTTGAAGAAGGCCAACTTCAAGGCAAGTTGACGCGACCGGGGCGGTTGGTGTTCGTGCCAACGCCCCTCTATTGGAGTCGCGCTTGCACCCGGATTGTCCGGGGCAGGCGCTTAAGGAGAAGACGATGAAAGTCTCTGCATCGGTCAAGAAGATGTGTCGCAATTGCAAGATCATCCGCCGCAAGGGCGTGGTGCGCGTGATCTGCACCGACCCGCGTCACAAGCAGCGCCAGGGCTGATCCCCGGTCTCCGCACACAGCAGATAGAGGACCACCATGGCACGCATTGCAGGTATCAACATTCCGCCGCACAAACACGCTGAGATCGGCCTGACGGCCATTTTCGGCATCGGCCGCAACACCGCGCAGAAGATCTGTGATTCGGTCGGCATCGCTTTCTCCAAGAAGATCAAGGATCTGACGGACGGCGATCTCGAGAAGATTCGCGACGAGGTCAACAAGTTGACGATCGAAGGCGATCTTCGCCGTGAGATCTCGATGAATATCAAGCGTTTGATGGACCTCGGTTGCTACCGCGGTCTGCGTCACCGCCGCGGCCTGCCGATGCGCGGACAGCGCACACGCACCAATGCACGTACCCGCAAGGGTCCGCGCAAGGGTGCTGCAGCGCTGAAGAAGTAAGCTCCGAACACAGCCTCTGATCGAGATACGACATGGCCAAAGCACCCGCCAGTACCGCATCGCGTCGCGTGAGCAAGAAAATCCGCAAGAATATTGCGGATGGCATCGCCCACGTCCACGCGTCGTTCAACAACACCATCATCACCATCACCGACCGCCAAGGCGGCTCGCTGGCCTGGGCCTCTTCGGGTGGCCAGGGTTTCAAGGGCTCGCGCAAGTCGACGCCTTTTGCTGCCCAGGTCGCCGCCGAGGTTTGCGGACGCGCCGCCCAGGAGCAGGGGATCAAGAATCTGGACGTTCGCATCAAGGGCCCGGGCCCTGGGCGTGAGTCGTCTGTGCGTGCGCTGGCAGCCCTTGGCATCCGCATCAATTCGATCAGCGATGTCACGCCAGTACCGCACAACGGCTGCCGGCCGCAGAAGCGCCGCCGTATCTGACCCCATGGCCGGGATGCGCGAGCCCCGGTGATCGACAGTTTTCCGTCAGCCGGCGGGTGCACAGCGCCTGCCGGCAATTTCGTTGAGTTCGGGCGGCGGTATTGCGCCCGGCTTGGCGTCCAAGCCCACCGTCTGCGCTGCACGACCGCCAGACTCGCGCGACCCGCCTCGCGTCAGATCTTTACCAGAAGGACATACCGTGGCACGTTATCTCGGCCCCAAGGCCAAACTATCACGCCGTGAAGGCACCGATCTCTACCTCAAGAGCGCGCGCCGGCCGATCGCCGACAAGTCCAAGTTCGAGACCAAGCCGGGCCAGCACGGCCGCACTTCGGGCCAGCGTACTTCCGACTTCGGCCTGCAACTGCGCGAGAAGCAGAAGGTCAAGCGCATGTATGGTGTGCTGGAGCGTCAGTTCCGTCGCTATTTCGCCGAGGCCGAGCGTCGCAAGGGCAATACCGGCGCGAACCTGCTGTTCCTGCTGGAATGCCGGCTGGACAACGTCGTCTACCGCATGGGCTTCGGTTCGACCCGAGCCGAGTCGCGCCAACTGGTGTCGCACCAGGCGATATTGGTCAATGGCAAGAGCGTCAACATTCCGTCCTACCTGGTCAAGGCCGGCGACGTGATCGCGCTGCGCGAGAAGTCGAAGAAGCAGCTGCGTGTCACCGACTCCTTCAAGCTCGCCGATTCGATCGGCCTGGCATCCTGGGTGCAGGTTGACGGCACCAAACTCGAAGGCATCTTCAAGAAGGTTCCCGAGCGCGACGAGTTTGGCGCCGAGATCAACGAGTCGCTGATCGTCGAGCTGTACTCACGCTGACGCGATGCCGACGCTGCAGCCACGAGGCTGCAGCGTCCGCCCCTTCGTACCGGCTTGCCGGGCACGGTACGAGTTGATTTCTGCCCGGCATGGTCCGTCAGCCTTATCGGTGTAACGAGCCGAGGGTATTGAGAGGAACAGGATTCCATGCAAACCAATCTGCTGAAACCCAAAGCTATCCACGTTGAGCCCCTGGGCAACAACCGCGCCAAGGTCACACTCGAGCCTTTCGAGCGTGGCTACGGCCACACGCTTGGCAATGCGCTGCGGCGCGTGCTGCTGTCGTCGATGGTCGGTTATGCACCGACCGAAGTCACGATCGCGGGTGTGCTGCATGAGTATTCCACCATCGACGGTGTTGCCGAAGACGTGGTCCACATCATGCTGAACCTCAAAGGCGTGGTGTTCCGTCTGCACAATCGTGACGAAGTCACGCTGGTAGTGCGCAAGGAGGGCGAAGGCCCTGTCACGGCCTCCGATGTCCAGGTGCCGCATGACGTTGAAATCATGAACCCGGATCATGTCATTGCGCATCTCGCGCATGGCGGCAAGCTCGACATGCAGATCAAGGTCGAAAAAGGCCGTGGCTATGTGCCAGGCAGCATGCGGCGCTACGGTGACGAGCCGACCAAGTCGATTGGGCGCATCGTGCTGGATGCTTCATTCTCACCGGTGCGGCGCGTGAGCTATGCGGTCGAGAATGCCCGCGTCGAACAGCGCACCGACCTCGACAAGCTGGTGATGGAGATCGAGACCAACGGCGCCGTGACGCCTGAGGAGGCGATCCGTGCCTCGGCGCAGATCCTGGTCGACCAGCTGGTGGTGTTCACCGGGCTGCAGCCTCACGACACGGCCGGCGGCGCCTATGGCGGAGGCGAGCGCGTCAAGGAAATCCACGACCCGATCCTGTTGCGTCCGGTCGATGAGCTCGAGCTCACCGTGCGTTCAGCCAACTGTCTGAAGGCCGAGAACCTCTACTACATCGGCGACCTGATCCAGCGCACCGAGACCGAACTGCTCAAGACGCCTAATCTTGGCCGTAAATCGCTCAACGAGATCAAGGAAGTGCTGGCATCGCGCGGGCTCACGCTCGGCGCGAGACTCGAGAACTGGCCGCCGCAAGGCCTGGACAAGCGCTGATACCAGCGCTTGATCCGCAACCAGGGCTGGCTCGACGAGCCAGCCCTTGTGCAAGCCCCGGTACCTGACACGGCCGGGGTTCAATAACGAAAGGAAAGCACCATGCGTCACCGCCAAGGACTTCGCAAACTCAACCGGACCAGCGCACACCGCCTGGCGATGCTGCGCAACATGTGCGTCTCGCTGCTGCGACACGAAGCCATCAAGACCACCGTTCCCAAAGCCAAGGAGTTGCGTCGCGTCGTCGAGCCCTTGATCACGATGGGCAAGACTCCTAGCCTGGCCAACCATCGCCTGGCTTTTGCGCGACTGCGTGACCGCGACATCGTTGCCAAGTTGTTCAAGGAATTGGGCCCGCGCTATCAAACCCGTCCTGGCGGCTACACCCGCATCCTGAAGATGGGTTTCCGGGTCGGTGACAACGCGCCGATGGCTTTTGTCGAACTGGTCGATCGGCCTGATCCCACCGGCGCTGCCGCGACCGACGACTCCGAGGATTGAGACTGAGTGGGGCGTGCGCTGCGCGCGCCACTGCAAAATAGCCAGCCTCGGAGCTGGCTTTTTTTCGTCTCTGTGGCCTGGGTGCTGTTCAGGCTGCTCGCAAAATAGTGCTCTACCGTCAGAATCGGTCACTCATGAACGCCGTGCCCACGCTGTATTTTCTGTCGCGTCTCGGTCTGGCCGGCGCAGTCTGGCTCGGTCTGGCGCTGGCCGGCCCCGCCTCGGGCACCGAGCAGTTTCTTGCACCCGAGCAGGCCTTCGTGGTCAGCGCACAGATGCTGGCGCCAGGCCGCGCCCAGGTGCAGCTGCGCATCGCGCCGGGGTATTACCTTTACCGCGAACCGCTGCGATTCGACGCGCAAGGCGCGTCTCTGGGGCCGGCCGAAATTCCCGCCGGGCAGGTGAAGTTCGACACCAATTTCCAGAAAAACGTCGAGACCTACCGTGGCGACTTGCGCATCGGGCTGCCGGTGGAGCAAGCCGCTGGGCCTTTCACCCTCAAGGTGGTGACCCAAGGCTGCGCCGACGCCGGTCTGTGCTACCCGCCAATGAGCACCGAGTTGCGGCTCGACCCGGTGGTTCTGGTCAACGACAAGGCGCAGGCGGCGCCACAACCTAGTGTCGAGGGCGGGCTGTTCGACCTTGACGCAACCTTGGTCGAGAGGATTCTTCGTGCGGGCCGGCTATGGCAAGTGCTGGGGGTGTTTTTCGGACTGGGATTGCTGCTGTCGCTGACGCCTTGCGTGCTGCCGATGCTGCCCATCCTGTCCTCGCTGATCGTCGGCACGGGGCCGCGGCCATCGCGCTTGCGCGGGCTGGCGCTGGCCGCGGCCTATTCGCTGGGCATGGCCCTGGTCTACACCTTGCTAGGGCTGGCCGCCGGGCTGGCTGGAGAAGGTCTTGCGGCTGCGCTGCAGACCTCTTGGGCGATCGGCGGCTTTGCCGCCTTGCTCGCGCTGTTCGCGCTGTCGATGTTCGACGTCTACGAGTTGCGCTTGCCGGCGCGTTTCACCGGACGCATGACTGGTCAGGCCAACCGGCTGCCCGCGGGGCAGTTCGCCGGGGTGTTCGTGATGGGCAGCGTTTCAGCGCTGATCGTCAGTCCCTGCGTCACGGCGCCGTTGGCGGGGGCCTTGCTGTTCATCAGCCAGACTGGCGACCTTGCCCTGGGTGGTGCGGCACTGTTTGCGATGGCCATGGGCATGAGTGTGCCCTTGCTCCTGTTGGGCGCGTCTGCCGGCCAGTGGTTGCCCAAGGCGGGCGCCTGGATGCACGGCGTCAAGCAGTTGTTCGGCGTGATGATGCTCGGTGTTGCGCTGTGGGTCGCGCAGCCCGTGCTGCCGGCGGCGTTGCTCATGCTGCTGTGCGGCTTGCTGTTGCTGCTCTCGGGTTTTCTGTTGCAGCCCTTTGGCCCGCCGCCGCATCATCGCCATGGGTTTCGCACCGCTTTGCAACGCAGCGTGGGTGTGGCGGCGCTCAGCATCGGGGTGATGCAGATCGTCGGTGCGGGTTCGGGAGCGCAAGACCCACTGCGCCCATTGGGCCAGTTTTCCGGGGCGGGTCCCGAGGCCGGGCCGACACCGCTGTTCCAGGTCGTGCAGACTGAGGCTGCGTTCGATGCAGCCTTGGCAGCGGCTGCCGGCCGGCCGGTCATGCTCGACTTCTATGCCGACTGGTGTGTCTCCTGCAAGGAAATGGAGCGCTTTACCTTCAAGGATCCAAAGGTTTATGCGCGCTTGAGCAAGGCCTTGCTGCTCAAGGCCGATGTCACGGCCAACACCGAGGCCCAGCGCGCGCTGTTGCGACGCTTCAAGCTGTTCGGTCCGCCGGGCACCTTGTTCTTCGATGGCCAGGGCCGCGAGATCGTCGCTGCGCGGGTGACGGGGTTCCAGGACGCTCGGCGCTTCGAGGGTACGCTGGCCAAAGCGGGTCTGTGAGCCTGCTCACAGACCACGCTGTGCTATACTTCTTTTTCCAGTCGCGGGGTGGAGCAGCCTGGTAGCTCGTTGGGCTCATAACCCAAAGGTCGCAAGTTCAAATCTTGCCCCCGCAACCAGATTCATTTGGTTCAAAACCAAGTCCAGCGCCAACCCATCGGTTGGCGTTTTGCTTGGTGGATCGCCTGGGGTGAGGCCCTGATGCCAGGCGTCCCCGCCTTGGGTCCTGTGTTCGTGAAGGCCGATCATCGGGCAAGATCGGTGCTTGACGACTGTTCAAGCGAGGTTTCACGATGAAAGCAGCCACCGGCGGCCGACAAGGTCTTGAATGGGCGCGGCGACCGCGTCCCGAACCCGGCCCTGAGCAATTGCTCGTGCGCGTGCGGGCCGCGGCACTGAACCGCGCCGACCTCGGCATGCTCGCAGGGCACGCCCATGGCTCGTCCGGAGGTGCCGGCGCGGTGCTCGGCCTTGAATGGTCTGGCGAGGTGGTGGCGGTGGGCCTGCGGGTCAGTGCCTTCGCCGTTGGCGACCGTGTGATGTGTTCGGGCAGCGGCGCCTTTGCCGGCTACGCGGTCACCGACCAGGGCCGCGCGATGCGACTGCCGGATCAGGCGATGGGCTTCGAGCAGGCTGCAACATTGCCGGTCGCTTTGCAGACCATGCACGACGCGATCGTCACCAACGCGCGCTTGTGCGCCGGCGACACTGTGTTGATCCAGGGCGCCTCGTCTGGCGTCGGCCTGATGGGCCTGCAGATCGCCAGACTGATGGGTGCGGGCAAAGTGATCGGCACCTCGACGAATGCGCTGCGGCGCGCGCGCTTGGCCGAATTCGGCGCTGACCTCGCGCTCGACAGCAGCGACCCGCAATGGCCGCAACAGTTGCTGGCGGCCACCGATGGTCATGGTGCCGACGTGATCATCGACCAGTTGGCCGGTAGCGCGGCCAACGCCAACATGGCTGCGGCAGCGCTCGGTGCCCGCATCGTCAATGTCGGTCGGCTTGCCGGCATGCGCGGCGATTTTGATTTCGACCTGCATGCGCTCAAGCGCATCCAGTACATCGGCGTGACCTTCCGCACCCGCACGGTCGAGCAGGTGCGGGCGATCCAGGCCGGTGTGGTGGCCGACCTTGGCCCGCACCTGGCCCGCGGTGCGCTGGCCTTGCCGATCGACTGCGTCTACCCTTTTGATCGCCTCGGCGAGGCTTTCGAGCACATGCGCAGCAACGCTCATTTCGGCAAAATTGTCGTCAGGATGCCGGAATCGGCCGACCTTGATGAAGCGGTCTGAGCGCATCGCAATGCCCTGTCGACCGTGGGCCAATGGCCGATGGCCGGCCTGTCTTGTGCTGGCCGGTTCAAGCTCGACGGCGCGCCGCCCCGTCATCGACCTGCGGCATGCCGCTATCAGGAGACCGCCCATGACACTGGTTCAATCGTTGCTGCGTTTGCTGCCCGCCGCCGTCTCGGCACTGTGCCTGCTGAGCGGCCCCGCCGCTGTGGCGGCCGACCCGAAGCCGATCCGCTTGATCGCACCGGCCGCGCCGGGTGGCATCCTCGACCTGACCAGCCGGCTGATCGCCAAGGGCTTGCAGGACGTGACGCACCAGACTGTGGTTGTCGAGAATGTCAGCGGCGCTGGTGGCACGCTGGGCATCATGGCGATGCTCAAGGCTGAGCCCGACGGCCACACGCTGGTGATGGGCAGCCTGGGCCCGAATGCCGCCAACTACACCTTGCAGGACAAGCTGCCTTACAAGCCCGAGGACCTGTCGCCGGTGATCCACGTGCTGTCGATGCCCAATGTGCTGGTGACCGGGCCCAAGCTGGGTGTCAAGACGCTGGCCGAGCTGAAAACCCTGTCCAAGACCCGACCTGCCGGCTTGGCGATGGCCGTCTCGACCAGCGGATCTTCGGGGCACCTGACCGGCGCGCTGATCAAGCTGCGCGCCGGGGTCAGCGCGGTCGACATCGTCTATCGAGGCTCGGCACCGGCACTGACCGACCTCATCGGCGGCCAGGTCGACTTCATGGTCGACAACATGATCACCTCACTGCCTATGGTTCGCGCCGGCAAGCTGGTGGCGCTGGCCGTCACGTCGCGCGAACGCGTGCCCGAATTGCCCGAGGTGCCGACGCTCGTCGAATCGGGCTACCCTGACATCGAGGTCTCGGTCTGGCTCGGCTTGTTCGTCTCGGCCAAGGTGCCTCAGGATCGGGTCCGCCAGCTCAATGCGGACTTGCAGAAAGTGCTCGCGCTCCCCGAAGTTCGCCAGCGCATCGCCGAGCAGGGCGGCCTGAGCATCGGCGGTAACCCGGAGGCTTTCAGGCGCTTCGTCGCAACCGAGAAAGACCGCTGGGAGCAGGTGATCAAGACCGGCGGCATCAAGCTGGAGTGAACTCAGCAGCAGCGGTGCTGGCGCCTCAAGCCCTGGTCAGGCCGGCTGCCCCCGTGTTTACACGCGCATTCATCGCCCGTTTGGCCCACTAACATGGCGCGCCAGTTGGTCGCGGGCAGACACAACGACCGGCCTGGACGAAAAACAATCCATGAGCAACCGTACGCCCTCCAGCGGTCGAAGCCTCTACTCTGCTGAGCACGAGGGCTTTCGCAACACCGTCAGGCGCTTCCTCGAGCGCGAGGTGATGCCGCACCACGCCGAATGGGAACAGCTGGGCCTGGTGCCGCGCGAGATCTGGCGCCGCGCTGGCCAAGCCGGGCTGCTGCTGCCGATGGCGCCGGTCGACCATGGCGGCGGCGGCGGCGACTTCCTGTTCACCGCGATCGTCGTCGAGGAGATCGCCCGCGTGATGGCCACTGGCATTGCCGGTTTCACAACGCATTCGGACATCGTCGCGCCTTACCTGGTCGAGTTTGGCACCGAGGAACAGAAGCAACGCTGGCTGCCCGGCATGGCCAGTGGCGACATCGTTGCGTCGATCGCGATGACCGAGCCCTCGGCAGGCAGCGACCTGAAAGCCATCCGGACCACGGCCACGCGAGCGAGCGGGGGTTACCGGCTCAAGGGCCAAAAGACCTTCATCACCAACGGCTGGCATGCCGACCGGGTGCTGGTGGTGGCCAAGACCGAGCCTGGGGCCGGTGCCAAGGGCATGAGCCTGCTCTGGGTCGACACCCGCAGCGCAGGTTTCAGCCGCGGCAAGCTGCTCGACAAGATCGGCCAGCGCGCCCAGGACACTACCGAACTCTTCTTCGACGATGTGCTGGTGCCTGACGACTGCCTGATCGGCGAGGAGAACAAGGCTTTCGGCTACCTGATGCACGGCCTGGTCCAGGAGCGGCTGATGATCGCGCTGCGCTGCGCCACCTCGCTCGAGGCTTCGCTGGACTGGACCATCGCCTATACCAAGGAACGACAGGCCTTCGGCAGGCCGCTGATCCAGAACCAGCAGACGCGCTTCAGGCTGGCCGAGATCAAGACCTTGGCCTTCGCCACCCGCGCTTTGGTCGACCGCTGCGTCGCCGACCACCTGGACGGACAACTCAGCCCGGACGGTGCGGCGATGGCCAAGCTCTGGGCTTCGGACGCCACCCGCGCGATCGACGACTTGTTGCAGATGTTCGGCGGCTACGGCTACATGCGCGAATACCCGATCGCTCGCATGCTGACTGACATACGAGGTAACCGCATCTATGGCGGCTCGTCAGAGGTCATGAAAGAAATCATCGGCCGCACGCTGTGACCGGCAGCCGTCCAATGTGCGAGAAAAGACGCTGGGGGAGCGCATGAGCGCGCTCGCGCCAACCCACCCCCGGCTGGGCAGGGCGCTGATGTTTGTCGCGCCCTTGCTGCTGCTGGTGGCGGTGTGGGAGCTCAGCGTTCGGGTCTTCCAGGTCGATGCGCGCATCTTTCCAGGCGTCGAGGCGGTGTTTCGTGCCGGCGTCGAAGCCATCGAAGACGGCAGCCTGATCAAGCACATCGGCGCGAGCCTGGGCCGGGTGCTGGTGGGCACGATCTTGGCGATCGTGGTGGCGGTGCCGCTGGGTGTTGTCATGGGTCTGCATCCCGCCGTGGCGCAATTCCTGTCGCCGCTGTTCAGGTTTTTCTCGGTGCTGGCCGGGATCGCCTGGATCCCGATTGCCACGCTGTGGTTCGGCTACGGGTTCGGTGCGATCACCTTCGTGATCTTCAATGCGGTGTTCTTCGTCGTCACCTACAACACCTTGCTCGGCGTGGCGACCATCCCGATGCCCTTGCGCCACGCCGCGGCCTCGCTAGGGGCCAGGCGCTGGGACTTGCTGTGCCAGGTGATCCTGCCAGGCGCGCTGCCCAACATCGTCACCGGCATACGCACCGGCTTGGGCTTCGCATGGCGCGGCCTGATTGCCGCCGAGATGATCGCCACCAACGTCGGCCTGGGCTACATGCTGTTTCTGGCGCGCGACTTCTACCGCACTGAAGTGATCGTCATGGGCATGATCGTGATCGGCCTGCTCTGGTTGTGCATGGACCGTTGGGTGCTGGCGCCGCTCGAGCGCGCGACCATCGAACGCTGGGGATTGGTCAGGCGCGCATGAACCTGTGGCTCCAGATTTGGTCGGGTTATCTTCGGGCGACCTCGCGCATCCCCGCGGTCCGTGGTCTGGTGCCTTTCATCCCGCTGCTGATCGGCTGGACGGTGGTCACCGAGATGGCTATGTTCCCCAGGGCATTTCTGCCCGGCCCACTCGAGGTGCTCAACACCATGGGCATGCTGATCTACAAAGGCATCCTGCCCGAGTACCTGGAAGACAGCGTGATCCGGCTGTTGATGGGCGCGGCGGTCGGCATCGCGCTGGGCATTCCGTTGGGGTTGCTGGTCGGGCTGAGCGAGCGCGCCCGCGACTGGCTCTGGCCGCTGCTGCTGTTCTTTCAGGCCATTGGCGACATCGCCTGGCTGCCCATCCTGCTGATCTGGTTCGGCTTCAGCCTGACCACGATGACCGTCGTGATCGTCTACACCGTGTTGTTCCCGATCGTGATGAACACAGCGCTGGGCGTGCGCTCGGTGCCGCAAGACCTGCACCACGCAGCGCTGAGCCTGGGTGCGTCGCCGGCCAGGGTGGTCTGGGAGGTGGTGCTGCCGGGCGCGCTGCCCAACATCATGACCGGGCTGCGCAACGGGCTGGCTTACGGCTGGCGTGCGCTGATCGCCACCGAGATCATCGTGGGCACCAGCGGTATCGGTTTCATGATGTTCGACGCCCGGCGCGCCGGTTCGGTGGTGGAGATCCTGCTCGGCATGATCGTGCTCGGCGTCCTCTGGTATGGGGTGGACAGCTGGATCCTCGCGCCGATCGAGCGCGCCACCGGCAAACGCTGGGGCCTGGTGACGCAATGAAGAACCTGACGATCCGACATCTCTCGAAGACCTACTTCGACCCCTACGCTGGCGCCCATGTCGAGGCCTTGCGTGACATCTCGATGACCGTCGAACAAGGCGAGTTCGTCTGTGTGGTCGGGCCCTCGGGTTGCGGCAAGACCAGTTTGCTGAACTTGATTGCGGGCTTCATGCCAGCCTCGGGCGGCGAGATCCTGATCGACGACAAACCCGTCAACGGACCGGGCCCGGACCGCGGCGTGGTGTTCCAGTCCTTTGCGCTGTTCCCTTGGAAGACCGTGCTGCAGAACGTCGGATTCGGACCTCGAATGCGCGGCCTGCCGCGCGCCGAGTGCGACCGCATCGCGCGTGAGTTCCTGGCCATCGCGGGCCTGGAGCATGCGGCACAGCGCTACCCCAATGAGCTTTCGGGCGGCATGCAGCAGCGGGTCGGCGTGGTGCGCGCGCTGGCCAACCGTCCCGACGTGCTGCTGATGGACGAGCCCTTTGCCAGCGTCGATGCGCAAACCCGCATGAGCTTGCAGGAAGAGCTCACACGTATCTGGCAATCGCGCCGACCCACGATTCTGTTCATCACCCACGACGTGTCAGAGGCCGTTTTTCTGGCAGACCGTGTGGTCGTGCTGAGCCAGGGGCGGGTGCTCGACGACATCGCCATCGACGTGCAACGGCCGCGGGTCTGGGGCGAGTTGCTGGATGATCCGCGCTTCAAGGCGCTGAATGCGTTGGTGCTGCAAAAGGTGCGCGCCGCATGAACCTGTGGCAAGCCTTTCGCCGCTCGGTGCAAGCACGCATCGTCTTGGCCGCGCTGCTGCTGTATCTGGGCTGGCAGGTCTATCTGTCGCTGGTTGCGCCCACCAAGCTTGGCGCCGGCCTGGGCGATGGCGGTACCCAGGGCAAGGTCGCGGTGGTCGTGACGCTGCCGTTCACGCCTGAACGATTCCATATGATCGCGATGCAGCGCTTTGGCCGTGTCTCGGGCGCGCAAGGCCAGAGCATCGAATTGCGTGGGGTGAGCAGGGCGGAGTTGTCCCGCTTGGCTCGACCCTACTGGGTAAGCCGTGTTGAACTTTTCAAAGGAGACTGACCATGATGAAGAGGGCGTTCTTGTTGTGCCTGTGCCTGCTTGGATCAGGTCTTGCGTGCGCGCAAAACCTGGTCAAGCTCAAGGCCGGCATGGTCTCGGGGATAGACCAGATCGGCCTGCCGATTGCGTTGGAGCGAGGATTCTTTGAAAGGCAGGGCCTCGATGTGACGATCGCGCGCCCCTATGCAACCGGCGTCGATGCGCTCAACGCGCTGCAAGCCGGCGAGAGCGAGATGGTGCAGGTCGGTGTCCCGATGATTGGGGCGGTGCTTCGCGGCATGGACCTGGTCGCGCTGGGCAACTACAGCGGCAACGCGACCAAGGCCGGGTCGGACGCGACGATGGCGCTGATCGCATCGGCCAGTTCAGGCATCGTCAAGGGCGACCTCAAGTCGCTCAAGGGCAAGAAGATCGCCGCGTCTTTTGGCACCATCAACCACCTCTATGTGCTGGCCTTGCTGGAGAAAGCCGGTCTCACACCCGCTGACGTGACGCTGGTGAACACGCCGCCGCCCGACATGACGGTGGCGCTGCTGGCCAAAGGCATCGACGCCTTCGCCTGCTGGGACCCATGGCCCATCGTCGCGATCAAAGATGTGCCTGGCGCAGTGGAAATCGTCCGCGGCGGCGACGCGATCTCCTATGTCGGCTTCAATGTCGCGATGCGTCCCTGGGTCGAGAAGAACGGCGCGACGATCGAGAAGATGCTGACCGCTCTGGCCGAGGCCGACCAATGGATGCGCGCCAACCCCAAGCTGGCGGCGCAGGTGGCCACGCGCTGGATTCCTGGCCTCAAGCTAGAGGTCGCCGAGACCGCGATGCAGTTCAACATCCAGCAGGCCGACCGTCGCCTGTCCGGCAACAACTACCGGGCCTTGTGGAGCGCGCAAGAACGTCTGCACCGGCTGGGTTTCCTGAAGTCGACCTTCGACGTCAACAAGCACATCGAGCCCAAGCACATGCTCAAGGTGATGCAAGATCATCCCAAGCTGTTCGCTGATTTGCCGGTGATTCCGGCCAACGTCAGCCTGGGTGCGGGTTACTCGTTCAAACCCTGAGCGAGGCCGCCCTGGCTTGCGGTAGCGCAGTCTTCGCGCCGCAGGCCTGTTCCTCATCACACCACTGGCATTGAGAGATCCCATGAAAACTAGACCTGACGCTGCGTCCCGCCGCCGCATTCTCAGCGCCGCTGGCGCGGCCGCGCTGAGCGCTGCGCTGCCCGACTTGGCGCTTGCTCAGTCCGACTGGCCGAACAGGCCGATCCGCTTCTTCGTGCCCTTCCCAGCCGGCGGCGGCGCTGACCTGGGTGCGCGTGTGATTGCCGCGCACATGGGCAATGCTTTCGGCAAACCGGTGCTGGTGGAGAACCGGGCCGGCGCCGATGGCGTGCTTGCAGCGCAGGAGGTGCTCAAGGCGGCACCCGACGGACACACGCTGTATTTCGGTACGGCGACCTCGATGTCCTATGTGCCCTCGCTGAAGAAGATCCCGCCCTACGACCCGG